>JBDTJK010000334.1:0-2611 GCA_039935875.1 Casimicrobiaceae bacterium | reverse complement strand
CACCGGGACGTTCCTCGTTGCGGCTGACCTTGACGATCGGCACCGGTGCTTCGGGAGAAATGCGCTCGACATCGCCGAACCAGTAGCGGTCGAGCATCACGTCGCCCGCCACCAGCAGCCGGCTGCGGCGTACCGCATCCGCGTAGTCGGAAAAGCGCGGCACCGCGTCGGCCATGTCAGCGTCCGATGCCGAAGTATTCGAGTCCCGCGGCGCGCACCTCGTCCGGGTCGTACAGGTTGCGGCCGTCGAACACCAGCGGCGTGCGCAACGCCGCGCGCACGCGGGCGAAATCGGGGCTGCGGAATTCCTTCCATTCGGTAACGACGACCAGCGCGTCGGCGCCTTGCAGCGCTTCCGACGGAGACGACGCGAAGGTCAGCGAATGCGCATCGGCGTAGATGCGGCGCGCTTCGTCCATCGCCACCGGATCGTAGACGGCGACGTGCGCGCCGCGCTCGCGCAGCGCGTCGATGATCACACGCGACGGCGCTTCGCGCATGTCGTCGGTGTCGGGCTTGAACGCGAGTCCCCAGATCGCAAAACGGCGGCCTTCCAGCTGTACACCGAGGCGTCGCATGATCTTCTCGACCAGCACGCGTTTCTGCGCGTCGTTGACCGCCTCCACCGCGGCCAGCAGCTTTAGCGGTTGGCCGAGTTGCTGAGCCGTGTATTGCAGCGCCTTCACGTCTTTCGGAAAACAGCTGCCGCCGTAGCCGGCGCCGGGATACAGGAACTGCCAGCCGATGCGAGGATCGGAGCCAATACCCTGGCGCACCATCTCGATGTCGGCGCCAAGGTGCTCGGCCAGGTTGGCGAGCTCATTCATGAACGAAATGCGCGTCGCCAGCATCGCGTTGGCCGCGTACTTGGTGAGCTCTGCCGAACGCACGTCCATCACCATCAATCGCTCGCGATTGCGCTGGAACGGCGCATAGATCGCGCGCATTGCCGCGATCGCACGCTCGTCGTCGGCGCCGATGACGATGCGGTCGGGACGCATGAAGTCCTCGACCGCGGCGCCTTCCTTGAGGAACTCCGGATTGGACACCACCGAGAATTCGAACGCCACCCCGCGTTGCGCGAGTTCCGCCGCGATCGCCACGTGCACGCGATCCGCGGTGCCGACCGGAACCGTCGACTTGTCGACGATGACTTTCCAGCCTTCCATCCTCCGGCCGATCTCGCGCGCGGCGGCGATCACGTACTGCATGTCCGCACTGCCGTCCTCATCCGGTGGCGTGCCGACGGCAATGAACTGCACGGTACCGTGCGCAACGCCTTGTGCCACATCAGTGGTGAAGCGCAGGCGGCCGCCGTCGACGTTGCGCTTGACCAGCGCGGCGAGACCCGGCTCGTGGATCGGCACGCCGCCATCGTTGAGCACGCCGATCCTGCGCGCGTCGACATCCACGCACAGCACGTCGTTGCCGACTTCGGCGAAGCAGGTGCCGGTGACCAGGCCGACATAGCCCGCACCGATCATCGTGATCTTCAAGCAGCAGTTCCGATCGACGCACCGATGGTGCGCAACGCGGACAGGGGATCGGCAGCCGCGGTGATTGCACGTCCAATGACCAGGTAGTCGGCGCCGGCGGCAATCGCAGCCTCCGGCGACATCGCGCGCGCGTGATCGTGCACATCGACGCTTGCGGGCCGGATGCCCGGCGTCACCAGCTTGAACGACGGGCCGCACAGCTTGCGCAGCATCGCCGCTTCCTGCGCTGAACACACGGCGCCGTCGAGGCCGCTCGCTTGCGCGAGTCGCGCGAGGCGCGCAACCTGCTCCGCAGGCGTCGAATCGACACCGATCGCGACCAGGTCGGATGCTGCGAGGCTCGTCAGCACCGTGACCGCGATCAGCAGTGGACGCGTCTTGCCGCTGCGCGCCGCCGTCTCGTCGACTGCCTTGCGCGCGGCTTCGAGCATCGCGGTGCCACCCGACGCATGCACGTCGAGCATCCACACGCCGAGCCGGGTTGCCGCCGCGCACGCGCTGGCAACGGTGTTCGGAATGTCATGGAACTTGAGGTCGAGGAACACCGCGAATCCGCGCGCGACGAGGTCGCTGACCAGTTCGGGACCGGCCGCGGTGAACAGTTCCTTGCCCACCTTGACGGCACAGTAGACGGGGGAAAGTTGTCCGGCGAGCGCCAGCGCCTCGCTGCCATCGGCAAAATCCAGCGCTACGATGATGCGATGGGTAACGCTGGCTTGATGATCGATATCGTTCATGCGAATCCATCCGGTGATTCGGTGCGGCGTGGCGAATACGTCTCCCATTTCTGGCAGCTCGGGCAGCGCCAGTAGAACTGCTTGGCGCGAAATCCGCAATGATCGCAGCGGTACATGCCCAGCCGCTTGATGTGCGCGCCGACCAGTCCCTTGACGAGCTCGAGGTCGTTGCGACGCTCGGGTGGCGCCGACAGCAGTTGCGCCTCGAGCAGGCGGTCGAGGCCGAGCAGCGTCGGATTCTTCGCGAGCTTGTCCTTGATCAGGTCCGCGGCCGCGGGCGCACCCTGGCTGGTCAGGACCAGCGCGAACAGCGCGTTGATGATGTCGAGCGACGGATATTGCGTTTGCCAGCTGCCGAGGACCCGGATGCCCTGCTCG
>JBDTJK010000333.1:0-7364 GCA_039935875.1 Casimicrobiaceae bacterium | reverse complement strand
CCGGTGCTGCTGTCGTGGAGCGGCTCGATGTTCGAGTACCTGATGCCGATGCTGGTGATGCCGAGCTACGAGAACACGCTGCTCGATCGCACGTGCCACGGCGCCGTGCAGCGGCAGATCGAGTATGGCCGCCAGCGCGGCGTGCCATGGGGCATATCCGAGTCGGGGTACTACGCGACCGACGCGGCGCTCAACTTCCAGTATCGCGCATTCGGCGTGCCCGGCCTCGGGCTCAAGCGCGGCTTGGCAGAGGACCTGGTGATCGCGCCGTACGCGTCGATGATGGCGCTGATGGTTGCGCCGGAGCAGGCTTGCGACAACCTCGAGCGCCTCGCGGCCGAAGGCGCTGCAGGACGCTACGGAATGTACGAGGCGATCGACTACACGCCGTCGCGTATGCCGCGCGGGCAGAAGTCGGCGATCGTGCGTTCGTTCATGGCCCATCACCAGGGGATGGGACTGCTGGCGCTGTCGCATCTGTTGCGCGAGCATCCGATGCAGCGCCATTTCGAGTCCGACGCGCGTTTGCGCGCGACGCTGCTGCTGCTGCAGGAGCGCGTGCCACGCGTCACCGCGTTGCAGAGCGACCTCGATGAGCGCGCACAGATGCGCAGTACCGTCGGCGCCAGCAAGACGCCGATTCGTGTCGTCAATAGCCCCGATACACCCGCGCCAGAGGTGCAGCTGCTGTCAAACGGCCGCTATCACGTGATGGTGACGCAGGCCGGCGGCGGCTACAGTCGGTGGAAGGATCTCGCCGTTACGCGCTGGCGCGAGGACGCGACGTCCGACGGATGGGGAAGCTTCTGTTACCTGCGCGATGTCGCCACTGGCGAATTCTGGTCGACCGCGCACCAGCCGACCGTCACCAGCGGCGACAGCTACGAAGCGATCTTTTCCGAAGGGCGCGCGGAATTCCGCCGCCGTGACACCGGCATCGACACGCACACCGAGATCGTCGTATCGCCTGAAGATGACATCGAACTGCGCCGCCTGCGCATCACCAACAACAGTCGCGCGCGGCGGACGATCGAAGTGACCAGCTACACCGAGGTGGTGCTGGCCACCGCGGCTGCCGATGTGTTGCACCCGGCTTTCAGCAAGCTGTTCGTGGAGACGGAGATTCTCGATCGTCCAGCTGCCGTGCTGTGCACCCGGCGCCCGCGCTCGCCCGACGATGCCACGCCATGGATGTTCCAGTTGATGGCCGTGCACGCGACGCGCGTGCCTGGCGCGGGCGAGGCCAAGTCGGGCGCTATCACACACGAGACGGATCGCGCCCGCTTCATCGGCCGCGGCCGCTCGCTGCGCTCGCCATTGGCGATGCAACGCAGCGGGCCACTGTCCAACACTGCGGGATCGGTGCTCGATCCAGTGGCGGCAAGCCGCTGCGCGATCACGCTGGCACCCGACCAGGCGATCACGATCGACATGGTGTTTGGCATGGGCGACAGCCGACCCGCGTGCCTCGCCCTGGTGGAGAAATACCAGGACCGGCGCCTGGCCGATCGCGTGTTCGAGCTCGCCTGGACGCACGCACAGGTGGTGCTGCGCCAGCTCAACGCCAGCGAAGCCGACGCGCAGTTGTATGCGCGCATGGCGAGCGCGATGATCTACACGCAGCCGACGTTGCGCGCCGATCCGAGCGTGCTGGTGCGTAACCAGCGCAGCCAGTCCGGCCTGTGGGGCTACGCGATATCGGGCGACCTGCCAATCGTGCTGCTGCAGATCGGCAGCGGGCAGAACATCGAACTCGTGCGCCAGCTGGTGCAGGCGCATGCATGGTGGCGCCTGAAGGGTCTCGCCGTCGACCTGGTCATCTGGAACGAGGAACGCGACATCTACCGGCAGCGGCTGCAGGAACAGATCATGGGATTGATCGCCGGCGGTGTCGAGGCGCACGTGGTCGATCGGCCGGGCGGAATCTTCGTCCGCCACGTCGAGCAGATCGCGCACGAGGACCGCATGCTGCTGCAATCGGTTGCACGTGCCGTGTTCAGCGACAGCCGCGGCAGCCTGGAAGAGCAGGTGACTCGGCGACCGTTGCGCGAGCGGCGCACCGCACCATTCGCGCCCACGCGCCCGCTCGAGCGCCGCGGCGCGACTCCCGTCGCCGAGGCGGCGGCGGCGTATCCGGCGCCGTCGCGTGGACATGGCCTCGCGCTGTACAACGGTCTCGGCGGATTTGCAGCCGATGGTCGCGAATACGTGATCGCGCCGCGTGCCGGAATGCGCCCCCCGGCACCGTGGGCCAACGTGCTCGCCAATCCGCGCTTCGGCAGCGTCGTGTCGGAAGCGGGAAGCAGCTACACCTGGTGCGAGAACGCTCACGAATTCCGCCTGACACCTTGGCACAACGATCCGGTGTGCGACGACAGTGGCGAGGCGATCTATGTGCGCGACGAGGAAACCGGCGACGTCTGGTCTCCGACCTCATTGCCCGTCGCCGGCGACGATGCGGCGCCCGGGCTGTTTACCACGCGTCACGGTTTCGGCTACAGCGTGTTCGACCACGCGGTCTTCGGGGTGCATGCCGAACTCACGCAGTTCGTCGCGCTCGACGCTGCCGTCAAGTTCTTCTCGCTGCGCCTGACCAACCAGTCGGAGCGGCCGCGCAAGCTGACAGCCACCGGCTACGTGGAATGGGTGCTGGGCGACCTGCGCGCCAAGTCGGCACCCTACATCGTCACCCGCGTCGCGCCTGAAAGCGGAGCGCTGTACGCCCGCAATCCCTACAGCAACGATTACGCGAACTGGATCGGATTCCTCGACGTCGACGAAATTCCGCGCGGCGCGAGCAGCTTCACCTGCGACCGCGGCGAATTCATCGGCCGCAACGGATCGCTGCGGCGTCCCGCGGGGCTTTCGCGCACGCGATTGTCGGGGCGCTCGGGCGCGGCGCTCGATCCGTGTGCCGCGATCCAGGTGCCGATCAACCTGTTGCCCGGAGAGACTGGCGAGATCGTGTTCAGGCTGGGCATGGGCCGCAGCGTCGACGAAGCCGGCGAACTCGTGCAGCGTTTCCGCGGTGCCAGTGCGGCCGCGGCGGCGCTCAAAGACGTTGAACTGCACTGGCAGCGCACGCTCGGCGCGGTGCAGGTGCACACGCCCGAGCCCGCGCTGGACGTGCTGGCCAACGGCTGGCTGCTGTATCAGACGCTTGCCTGCCGGCTGTGGGCGCGAAGCGGCTACTACCAGTCGGGCGGAGCGTTCGGCTTTCGCGACCAGTTGCAGGATGCGATGGCGCTGGTGCACACGCAGCCCGCGCTGTTGCGCGAGCAGATCCTGCTCTGCGCGAGCCGCCAGTTCAGCGAAGGCGACGTGCAGCATTGGTGGCATCCGCCGCAGGGGCGAGGCGTACGCACTCACATATCCGACGACTACCTGTGGCTGCCGCTCGCCCTCGCGCGCTACGTCGGCGCCACTGGCGATCGCGAGGTTCTCGAGCAGAAGCTGCCATTCCTCGAGGGTCGCGCAGTCAGCCCGCAGGACGACTCGTACTACGACATGCCGGCGCCATCGTCGGAGTCGGCCACGCTCTACCAGCATGCGTTGCGCGCCGTGCTGCACGGACTGCGCTACGGTGCGCATGGCTTGCCGCTGATGGGCACCGGCGACTGGAACGATGGCATGAATCTGGTCGGTCATCGTGGCAGTGGCGAGAGCGTGTGGCTGGGCTTTTTCCTGTGCGAGGTGTTGCGCCGCTTCGGCGCACTGGCAGCGGCGCACGGCGATGCCGAGACAAGCGCCCGTTGCGCGAGCGAGCACGCGAAATTGTCGGCGCAGCTCGAAGCGCACGGCTGGGACGGTGCCTGGTACCGGCGCGCGTATTTCGACGATGGCACGCCGCTCGGCTCTGCTGCCAATACGGAGTGCCAGATCGATTCGATCGCGCAGAGCTGGTCGGTGCTGTCGGGCGTCGCGCCGCGCCAACGCGCGCGTGCGGCGATGGATGCGCTCGATGCACGGCTGGTGCGCCGCGATGCGCGGCTGGTGCAGCTCCTCGATCCGCCGTTCGACCAGCACGGCCCCAATCCGGGCTACATCGCGGGCTATGTGCCGGGGGTACGCGAGAACGGCGGCCAGTACACGCACGGCGCGATATGGGCGGCAATGGCATTCGCCGCGCTCGGCGATCGCGAGCGCGCGTGGTCCTTGTTCGACCTTATCAATCCTGTACGCCACGGCGACACACGCGAGCGCGCGGAGTTGTATCGGGTCGAACCGTACGTCGTCGCCGCAGATGTTTACAGCGTGGCGCCGCACACCGGGCGCGGCGGCTGGAGCTGGTACACCGGATCGGCCGGATGGATGTATCGTCTGGTCGTCGAATCGCTTCTGGGAATCACGCTGGAGACGAGCGCGCAGGGTGCGCGACTGCGCATCGCACCGTGCATTCCTGCGACGTGGGAGGGCTTTACCGTCGACTACCGGCATCGGCAAACACTCTACCGGATCAAGGTCGTGCAATCCATTGGTGCTGGCGAGGCGGTCGAAGTACGCGTCGACGACGTGTTGCAGGATGATGGATGCGTGCCGCTCGCCGATGACGGCATCGCGCATCGGGTCGGCGTGCAGGTATTCGCGCAACCCGCGCCATCGCCCTCCGCGTAGACGTCATCGGCCATCGCGCGTTGCACGCAATGTCGTGGATCGCGCTTAAAGCTCGGTGTCCGCCATCGCGTTTGCGCGCGGACTTGCGCGAGTCAGCGTGCCTGGCGGGCCGCCTTCGCCGCGCTGATGAAGAAGTCGTGCACGCCAGCCCGTGTCATTCGCCGCGCGTCGGCGAGCTCACCGGCGCGCGTCGTGTACAGGATCCGGTCGGACGCAGACAGGATCACGGCAGCTGGAATGCCTTTGGCGACAGGATCTCCATAGGCTTGCGCGACATCGAGGTTGCGATCGAAATCGCCAACGTCGATCTTCACCACTTCGAATTCGCGCGCGAGCAATGCCGCGGTATCGCCTGCGTGGAATGCCTTGTCCAGCGCACGGCAGTCTTCGCACCAGTTGGCGCCGAACACCAGCAAAACCAGCCTGTGCGTTTGCGCAGCGCGCTGCTGCGCATCGCGCACGGCCGCCCACGCATCGGCGGCCGCGCTATACGGCAGCGTTGCGGCGGCGGTCCCACTGGCGATCATGCACACCAGCGCCAGCAATGCGTGCGACAGGATTGGCCTCATTGCAACGCTGGGGCGCGAGGCGCGAGTCGATCGCCTGTCGCCAGGCAACCGCGTCAGCGCACGTAGCGCCAGATGACAAGCAGCACGATGGCGCCGAGCAGCGACATCAAGAAGCCCGCGGGATGGAATTTCGACCCTTCGGGCGGCTTCGACACCATGTTGCCGATGAAGCCACCGATCAGTGAGCCAACGATGCCAACCACGACGGTGGCGATGAAACCCATCGCGTCCACGCCCGGCACGACGGCGCGCGCGATGAGGCCCACGACAAAACCGACGACGATCGACCAGACGATATGGATAAGTCCCATCATTTTCTCCGGGAAAAGGGGGCGTGCGCGCATTCTGCGCCGCCCGCGACAGGTGACGCAAGCGACGGCTCGCTGTGGCGCAAACGCCCGGGCGGTCGCCGGGCCGGACGTTCAACGCGGCCGGTCCGGCGGTGCACCGCCGTCGCATTTCCTGCATCCGAGCTTCCGCCCAATATGCAGCGCACGGCCCTCGGCAGTGGTGACCCACGGGCGATTCGTCCATGGCGGCGCATGCCGAACGTGCTGGTTGTGGCCGCAGGCGAGTTCCGCGACCCAATGCATTTCGGCGTCCTGGTGGAAGCCGACGATCGCTTCAAGCATAGGCTGCGCGTCTGGCCGCGCCACTCTCCAGGCGCCCCGCGTCCACGACGGCGCGCTGGTGCGTGCCGTGACCCACCTGCCCTCCGCCATCATGCGCCGCCACGTCGAATACGAAGCGTTTGCCTTGGCGACCGGTGAACACGGCAGTGGCGGTCACTTCCGCGCCCACCGGGGTGGCTGCGTCGTGTGCGATGTCGACGCTGACGCCGACGGAGCGCTCTGCGGGATCAAGGTAAGCGGCGAGCACGCGGGCAGCCGCGATCTCCATCAGTGCCACCAGCCTTGACGTCGCGTAGACGGCGGGGAAGACATCATCCGCGGCGATGCCCACGGCACTGGCCAGGTCGGCATGCGTGACGCGCGTCGTCGCTTCGGCGTGCGCGCCGATTTGAGGTTCGCCGATCATCGGCGATTGACACCGATACGCATGACCAATGCGCGCCCCGGCTGTCGCGGTTCACGCTTCACGATCGGCCGGCACGCGCTTGATACGGCGATCCGGCACCTGCCACATCAGCGCGACGAGTGCGTAGATCGCCTGCGACCAGAACGCGACGGGTGTCGCCATCAGGCAGAACACCGGCGACAGGCGTCCCTTCCAGCTGCCGCCGATCGCTCTTTTGCGCCGTGCCCATCAGCCGTGATTCAGCGCAGCTTGAAGTTGTCGCGCGTCGCTTCCGCGCGAAGGTCGGCATTCACGTCGGCGCGGGCGCGTTCGTAGACAATCTCGCGCCCGAGGGCACTGCCTGCGTACGCGAGGCCGTTGCGTGTTGGCGACAGCTGGCAGCGCACGCTGTGCACGCCTTCGCCGAGCACAATCTCGATCGACTCGGCGCGCTTGTTCAACACCACCACTTCCAGTGTCTGCCCGCTCGCGGTCACGCGGACGGTTATCTTTTCGTTGTGCATTCGCTTGTCGCTATGTGGGATGAATCGGGCGGTATGCCACCGGCGTGCGTCAGATGCCGATCGACCACTTGCGCAACCATAGGCAAAGGCCGGCCGCCGCGCACCACACGACGCCCGCCAACGGCAACCCGGATACGAATGTCCATACCACGGCGTTGACCAGGCACAACGTAATGGCGAAGATGAGGACGAGGACGTTGGTCATCGGCGCTTGGCGCGCAAGGCTACTCGAGCTTGATGGTGCCGTCGAATTCTACGTCGAGATCGATTCCGGCGATGCGCAATCGCATCGTCGCCGCAAAACTCTCGCCGCCCTGGACGCGACCGGCCGCCAGTGCGGCGCGCACGGCCTTCTCGATCTCGTGCTGCGAATTGACGCCGACGGTCTTCAGGAACTTGCGGATGCTTTGGTTCAGGGCTTCTTCGTTCACAAGGTTTCTCCGCGAAAGCAGGGTTGAACAGCGTGGCGGGCCGACGGCGCGCTCGCTGACACCTCAGACATCAATCACAAAGGGCGCGGCGAGCAGCAGCGCTCCCACGACCACGAGCCACACCCAGCCGGTCACGAAATACGAGTACGCGCACAGCATCACGCCCGAAATCATCGGCATGAACTTCGTTTGCCGACGCCCGTACGCGA
>JBDTJK010000332.1:0-10179 GCA_039935875.1 Casimicrobiaceae bacterium | reverse complement strand
GCGGTTGGACGCACGCTCGACGACATCGCGATCGACCGGCGCGTCGAAGTGACCGGCGTGCGCCGCCGGGGCGTGCGCTCAGGACGTCCCGACGGCGAGTGGAAGTTCGAGGTCGGCGACGTCGTCGTGCTGCTCGGACGGCCGGGCGACCTGGATCGCGCCGAGAGCAAGCTGCTGCGCGGTCGCTGACCGCGCCCGGCGGGCGTTGTGGCGGCCGACGGTCGCCAATTCCCGGCCGAGCGCGCCGCTGCCCCGGCCGCGATACAATCACTGTTTGCTCCACCACAACCTGGTCCTACGCCCCTTGCCCCACGCCAAACGACGAGTTCCAGCGGTCGCTTTCGATGCGCATTGCGAGAAGGCGGTCGAGCTTTCGAACGTGACGTTCGGCTATGACCGCAAGCGACCGGTGTTGAGCGGGATCGACATGATCATCCCGCGTGGCAAGGTCGTCGCCATCATGGGCGCGTCAGGCAGCGGCAAGACGACGTTGCTGCGCCTCATCGGCGGGCAGATCCGGCCACTGCGCGGGCAGGTCGTCGTGGCCGGACAGTCGGTGCCGCAACTGGATCGCGAAGGGCTCTACGCGTTGCGCCGGAAGGTGGGGATGCTGTTCCAGTTCGGCGCGCTGTTCACCGACTTGAGCGTGTTCGAGAACATCGCGTTCCCCATGCGTGAGCTGACCGACATGCCCGACGAGCTGATCCACGATCTCGTGCTGATGAAGCTCAACGCCGTCGGCCTGCGCGGCGCGGCTCAATTGAAGCCATCGGAATTATCGGGCGGCATGGCGCGCCGCGTGGCCCTGGCGCGCGCGATCGCGCTCGACCCGATGCTCGTGCTGTACGACGAGCCGTTTGCGGGCCTCGATCCGATTTCGCTCGGCGTCGTGGGCCAGTTGATCCGCAAGCTCAATGACGCGCTCGGCGTCACGTCGGTGATCGTGACCCACGACATCTACGAATCGCTGAAGATCGTCGATTACATCTACTTCGTGTCGGAGGGTCGCATCGTCGCCACCGGCACGCCCGAGGAAGTGCGCGCATCGGCCGATCCCTTCGTGCACCAGTTCGTCAACGGCGAGGCGGACGGCCCGGTGCCGTTCCACGTGCGCGCACGACCCCTTGCCACCGAGTTCGCGCGCAATGCCAGCTGACTCGCTGATCCGTGGCGTGCGCCAGCTCGGCGCGGGCTCGCTCAACGCCGTCGCCCGTATCGGCTACGCGACGCGTTTCTTCGGCGCGGTGATCATGCATTCGCCGCAGGCATTCTGGCGCCTCGGCCTGACGATCCGCGAGATCTATTTCGCCGGTGTGCTGTCGCTGGTGATCATTGTCGTGTCGGGCTTCTTCGTCGGCATGGTGCTGGCGCTGCAAGGCTTCGA
Organism: Casimicrobiaceae bacterium; assembly: GCA_039935875.1. Classification (GTDB taxonomy): domain Bacteria; phylum Pseudomonadota; class Gammaproteobacteria; order Burkholderiales; family Casimicrobiaceae; genus VBCG01. Next base: position 8,795 of record JBDTJK010000332.1, on the reverse strand, counting down.
CGCGTTGTCGAAGTACGGCGCCGGCGACTCTCTCGGCGTCTTCGTCGCGCTGTCGCTCGCGCGCGAGCTGGGACCCGTGGTCGCAGGCCTGCTGTTCGCGAGCCGGGCGGGCAGCGCGATCACCGCCGAGATCGGCCTGATGAAGACCACCGACCAGCTGGCGGCGATGGAAATGATGGCCGTCGACCCGCTGGCGCGGATCGTGGCGCCGCGCTTCTGGGGCGGGGTGGTGTCGATGCCGCTGCTCGCGGCGCTGTTTTCGGTGATGGGCGTATTCGGTGCCTACGTTGTCGGCGTGCGCCTGATCGGCGCGGACAGCGGCACGTTCTGGGGCAACATGCGCGCCGGTGTCGACTTCTGGCCGGACGTGACCAACGGCATCATCAAGAGCTTCGTATTCGGCATCGCGGTCAGCCTGACCGCGGTGTTCGAGGGTTACAGCGCAAAGCCGACGGCCGAGGGTGTCGCCACCGCGACCACGCGCACCGTCGTGTTCGGGTCGCTGGCGATCCTGGCGCTGGACTTCCTGTTAACAGTCTTCATGTTCCGCGGAACAGGAGCCGTATGAATCGATCGACGCTTGATTTCTGGGTGGGCATCTTCGTGCTGGTCGGCATCGGCGCGATCGTGTTCCTCGCGCTGCGCGTGGGCAATCTCACGTCGCTGACGACGGCGCCGAGCTATCGGCTGGAGGCGCGCTTTGACAATATCGGCGGTCTCAAGCTGCGTGCGCCGGTGAAGGCCGCCGGGGTCGCGGTCGGACGCGTCGACCGCATCACGCTCGATCCCAAGACCTACGAGGCGGTGGTGACGATGCGCATCGACAAGGGTTTCGAGTTCACCAGGGATACGATCGCGTCGATCCAGACTTCAGGCCTGCTTGGAGAGGTCTACATCGGCCTCGGCGCCGGCGGAGACCCGCAGATGCTGGCCGATGGCGGCGAGATCAGGAAGACGCAGTCGGCTATCGTGCTCGAGAAGCTCATATCGCAATTCATGTTCGACAAGGCCAGCGCAGCACCCGCGGATCCCGCTGCGGCAGCGCGGCCGGAGGCATCCAAATGAAGAGAAGCGTTTGCAGGATCGCAGTGCTGGCGGCTGCGCTGTCGATGGCGGGCTGCGCGATGGGACCCACGCGCGACGATCCGCTCGAGCCGTTCAACCGCGCGATGTATGCAGTCAACGAGCCGATCGACACGCACGTCGTGCGCCCTTTCATCGAGGGCTATACCAAGGTGGTGCCGTCGCCGGTGCGCACCGCAGTGTCGAATTTCTTCAACAACATCGAGGACCTGTTCTCGGCGGTCAACGATGCGCTGCAGGGCAAGCCCGACAAGTTCGGCAACGATCTAGGGCGGGTGCTGATCAACTCGGGCGTCGGAATGGGCGGCCTGGTCGACATCGCGAGCCAGGTCGGCGTGGAACGCGGCAACGAGGATTTCGGCCAGACCTTCGGCGTGTGGGGATTCAACCAGGGACCGTACCTGTTCGTGCCGCTGTTCGGACCGACGACCGTGCGCGACGGCACCGGCTGGATCGTCCGCTTGTCCTGGGGCCCGACCGGCTACATCCCCGATGTGCGCTGGCGCAACTCGATCTACGGGCTCGGGGGAATCGATGCACGCTACCAGGCGCAGGACGCAGTGTCGTTCGTCGACGATGCGGCGCTTGACCGCTATGCATTCATCCGCCGCGCCTACCTGCAGCGGCGTCTATACCTGTTGTACGACGGCAAGGTGCCGCCGCAAAAAGAGGAACAGTGATGTCGATGACCATGCGATTTTCGCGTGCGGTGCTGCTCGCCACCGCACTGGTGGCCGGCACGGCCTGCGCGCAGGAAGCGCCGGACGCGCTGGTCAAGCGCGTGGCCCAGGAGGTGCTCGACGTGGCACGCACCGACGCCAAGGTGCAGGCAGGAGACCCTGCGCGGATTCGCGAAGTCGTCGAAAGCAAGTTGGCGCCGAACTTCGACTTTACGCACATGACGATGCTGGCGATGGGCCGCAACTGGCCGAAGGCAACGCCCGCGCAGCAGGCGGAGCTCACCGCGCAGTTCAAGACGCTGCTCGTGCATACCTACTCGGGCGCGCTGTCCAAATATCGCGACGAGAAGCTGCAGGTCAAGCCGCTCGCGTCCGATGCGTCCGCCACCGACGTCACGGTGCGCACGCAGATCGTGAAGAGCGGCGGCGGTGCACCCGTGCCGATCGACTACGACCTCGCCAAGACCGCCGACGGCTGGAAGGCGTACGACATCGTCGTCGGTGGCGTTTCTCTCGTTACCAATTACCGTGACGAATTCAACGACCAGATCAAGAATGGCGGCGTCGACGGCCTGATCAAGAGGCTTAAGGCGAAGAACGGCTGACGTGCTGACTCAACTGTGCCCATCTGCCGAGGTGCCCGCGGAATCGGGATTTTCGTTGTCGGAAGACGATTCGACCTGGCATTTCCGTGGCACGCTGACGTTCGACAATGTCAGCGCCGTGTATGCAGCCTCGAAGGAGCTGGGACTGCCGACGCAAGGCGTGGTCGACATGGGTGGCCTGGTGCATGCGGATTCGTCGGCCCTCGCCGTGCTGCTGGCGTTGTCGCGCCGTGCCAGCGCAGAGAATCGTCCGCTGGCGCTCGTCGCACTGCCGGAAGCGTTGCTTGCACTGGCGCGCGTCTACGGCATCGACGAATTGCTGGCGCCCACTACGAGCACCGGCAGCGGCGTCGGCAGCTAGCCACGTACCCCGCCATGCCGTGCCGCTCGCCGCGGCCATCTCTTCGCGGATCCTGGGCGTGACGCCTGCGGTCGAAATCACGGGCCTTGCGCGCCGCTTCGGCTCGATCGACGCACTGGCAGGTGTAGACCTGCGCGTTGAACCGGGCGAGTTCTTCGGGCTGCTTGGCCCCAACGGCGCCGGCAAGACGACGCTGATCTCGATCCTCGCAGGCCTGACCCGAGCCGATCGCGGCAGCGTCCGCGTGCTCGGCCATGATGTGGTGGCGGACTATCGCACCGCGCGCCGGCTTATCGGGGTGGTGCCGCAGGAGCTGGTGTTCGATCCGTTCTTCTCGGTGCGCGAAACGTTGCGCATCCAGAGCGGATATTTCGGCATCCGCAACAACGACGACTGGATCGACGAGATCCTGCACCACCTCGACCTCACGTCGCGCGCCAACGCCAACATGCGCGCGCTCTCCGGCGGCATGAAGCGGCGCGTGCTGGTGGGCCAGGCGCTGGTACACAAGCCGCCGCTGATCGTGCTCGACGAGCCGACCGCCGGCGTCGACGTCGAGCTGCGGCAGAGCTTGTGGGCGTTCGTGCGCAAGCTCAACGCCGACGGCCACACGATCATCCTCACCACGCACTACCTGGAGGAAGCCGAAGCGCTGTGCGGCCGCATCGCGATGCTGAAGGCGGGGCGCGTGGTCGCGCTGGACACGACGCGCAACCTGCTCGCGCGGTTTGCAGTGTTGACGGTGCGCCTGGCCGTTGCGCGCCTTCCCGCCGCCTGGCAGGCGCGTGTGGTGCGCGAGAGCGGGACGCTGCGCTGGCTGGGGCTCACCACGTATGCGGAGCTCGAGGACCTGCTGTCGGCGCTGCGCCGGGAAAACATCGCGATCGATGAACTCGCGCTGACCGAAACCGACCTCGAGCATGCGTTCGTGCGCATCATGAACGAAGCAGCGGCAGCGTGAGCGGGCCCTTGCGCAACCTGACGGGGCTCGGCTGGCCGACGCTGCTGTACAAGGAACTGCTGCGCTTCTGGAAGGTCAGCTTCCAGACGATTGCAGCTCCGATCCTGAGCGCGCTGTTGTACCTGCTGATATTCGCGCACGTGCTGTCGTCGCGGGTCTCGGTGTTCGACGGCCAGGTGCCGTACTCGGCGTTCCTGATCCCGGGGCTGGTGATGATGGCGGTGCTGCAGAACAGCTTCGCCAACACGTCGTCGTCGCTGATCCAGTCGAAGATCACGGGCAACCTGATCTTCGTGCTGCTGCCACCGCTGACACCGGGCGGCTTCTATGCGGCGTACGTGCTGGCCGCGATGGCGCGGGGGCTGGCGGTGGGCGCCGGCGTGCTTTTCGTCACGCTGTGGTTCACCCCCGCGGTGGCGGCGCCGACGCATCCGGCGTGGGCGATCCTGTTCGCGTTGCTCGGCAGCCTGATCCTGGCGACGATGGGCATGGTGGCCGGCATCGGTTCGGACAAGTTCGACCAGCTCGCAGCGTTCCAGAATTTCATCATCGTGCCGCTGACGTTCCTGTCGGGGGTGTTCTACTCGATCCATTCGCTGCCGCCGGTATGGCAGGCGGCCTCGCATTTCAACCCGTTCTTCTACATGATCGACGGATTTCGCTACGGGTTCTTCGGCCTTGCCGATGTTCCGCCGTTGCGCAGCCTGGCGATCGTCAGCGTGTTCGCAGTCGTGCTGGTCGCGATCACGCTCAACCTTCTGGCGCGCGGCTGGAAGCTGCGCCACTGACAACGGGCACTAACATGGTCACCCCTTTATCCATTGAACAATCGATCGCTGCCGGGCTCCAGTGCATCCACGTCGAGGTCAGCGGCGACGGCGCGCATTTCGATGCGCTGATCGTGGCGGAGGCATTCGCTGGACAGTCGCGCGTGCGCCGCCATCAGCTCGTCTACGCAGCACTCGGCGACCGCATGCGCGAGGAAGTGCACGCGTTGTCGATGACCACAATGACGCCCGGCGAGTGGGCGGCGCACAAGGCGCGCACGCGTGGATAAGCTCGTCATCGAGGGTGGCATCCCGCTGCGCGGCGAGATCTCCGTTTCCGGCGCCAAGAATGCGGCGTTGCCGATCCTGTGCGCATCGCTGCTGTCGGCAGAGCCGTTGGCCATCAGCCACGTGCCCGAGCTTAACGACACGCAGACGATGCAGAAGCTGCTGACGCAGATGGGCGTCAAGTGCAGCCGGGCGGCGCCGGGCGAAATCACGCTCGACGCGCGCACGATCGACTGGCCGCTCGCTCCCTACGAGCTGGTGAAGACGATGCGCGCATCGATCCTCGCGCTCGGACCGCTGCTGGCGCGCTGCGGCGAGGCCCGCGTGTCGCTGCCCGGAGGTTGCGGCATCGGCCTGCGTCCGGTCGACCTGCACATCAAGGGACTGGTGGCGATGGGTGCGGCGATCGACCTCGACAGCGGGTATATCAGTGCGCACGCGAAAAGGCTCGTTGGCACGCGATTCGTGTTCGATATCGTCACCGTCACCGGCACCGAGAACCTGATGATGGCCGCCACGCTCGCGGACGGCACCACGGTGCTCGAAAACGCCGCGCGCGAACCGGAGATCGCCGATCTTGCCGCGTGCCTCACTGCGATGGGCGCGCGCATCGCCGGCGCCGGCACCGACCGCATCGTCATCGAAGGCGTCGAGCGCCTGCACGGCGCCGCGCATCGCGTGATGCCCGACCGGATCGAGACCGGGACCTACCTCGTCGCGGTCGCGGCGGCCGGCGGCAACGCAGTGCTGCGCGGGACGCGCGCCGAAACGCTCGACGCGGTGATCGAGAAACTGCGCGAGAGCGGCGCAACCATCGACATCGACGGCGACGCGATCCACATCACGCGCGATGGCCCGCTACGCCCGGTAAATCTGCGCACCACGCCCTATCCCGGCTTCCCGACGGACATGCAGGCGCAGTTCATGGCGCTGGCCACCTGCGCCGACGGCACGTCGGTGATCACCGAGACGATCTTCGAAAACCGGATGATGCATGTACAGGAGCTGGTGCGCCTCGGTGCGGTGATCGAAGTCGAGGGCAACACCGCAATCGTCAAGGGCATCGCGCCGCTGGCGGCGGCCGAGGTGATGGCCACCGACCTGCGCGCGTCGGCGTGCCTGGTGATCGCGGGCCTGGTCGCCGCCGGCAGCACGACGATCGGACGCATCTATCACCTCGATCGCGGCTACGAGCACATCGAGGCGAAACTCGGCGCGCTCGGCGCGCGCATCTCGCGCGTCGGCTGACCGCGAGCGTGGGCACGCTTCCGGGCTCGCCGCTTGGCAAGGCGACCGTCTATGGCGATCATTACGACCGCTCGCTGCTCTACGCGGTCGAGCGCGCACCGCAGCGTGCGGCGCTGCAGATCGACGGCGCGCTGCCGTTCACCGGTGCGGACCGGTGGACCGCATGGGAAGCCAACTGGCTCGATGCCCACGGCAAGCCGCAGGTCGCGGTCGTGCGCTTCGACGTCCCGGCGCAGAGTCCGGCGATCGTCGAATCGAAGTCGGTGAAGCTGTACCTGACTGCTCTAAACGACACGTGCTTCGACTGCGCGGATGACTACGCGGCGACATTGCGCCGTGACCTTGCGGCCGCCACCGGCGCCCAAGTTCGCGTGGAATTGATCGAGCCAGACGGGTATGCGGTGCTCGCACGCGCCGAGCCCGCCGGGGAATGCATCGACAGCGCGGCGCTGCACGAGCGTCATGCGCATCCGCTGGCGAGCCAGCTTGCGACGCACGCGGATGCTGCCGAGGAGACGCTGTACACGCGACTGTTTCGCTCCGTGTGTCCGGTGACCGGGCAGCCGGATTACGCCACCGTGCAGATCGCGTATCGCGGCGCGCGCCTCGATCGCGGCGCGCTGCTCGCGTACCTGTGCGCCTATCGCCGCCATCCGGGCTTTCACGAGCATTGCGTGGAGTCGATCTTCACCGACATCAGTCGCGCATGCGCGCCGTCGGCGCTCGGCATCGCAGCGCGTTTCACGCGGCGCGGCGGCATCGACATCAACCCATGGCGCCGCAACGGGGCAGTGTCGCTGGCGGAAGGGCCGACGCCGGTGCAATGATCGTTGCGGCGCTGTGCCCGCGCTGTTTGTGCGCTGCGGTAGAATCGAACGCCGTGATCCCCGGAACGTCGCAATGCCGCGCATCACCATCGCGCTGTCCAAAGGCCGTACCCTTGACGAGACGCTGCCGCTGCTCGCGGCCGCCGGTATCGTGCCCGCCGAGGATCTCGACGCTTCGCGCAAGCTGATCATCGGCACGTCGCGGCCCGACGTCGAATTGCTGATGCTGCGTGCCGCCGACGTGCCCACCTACGTGCGCCATGGGGCGGCCGACCTGGGCATCGCCGGCAAGGACGTGTTGCTCGAGCATGGCGGGGATGGCCTGTACCAGCCTGTGGATCTCGGCATCGGCCGCTGCCGGATGAGCGTCGCCACGCGGCGCGGATACGACTGGACGGGCACCGTGCAGCGTGGCGCGCGCATACGCGTCGCCACCAAGTTCATCGCCACGGCGCGCGAGCACTTCGCCGGCAAGGGCATCCACGTCGACATGATCAGGCTTTACGGCTCGATGGAACTCGCGCCGCTGGTGGGACTGGCTGATGCGATCGTCGACCTGATTTCCACCGGCAACACACTCAGGGCCAACGATCTCGTCGAAGTGGAAACGATCATGCCGATCAGCTCGCGTCTGATCGCCAACCCGGCCGCACTCAAGTTGAAGCGCGACACGGTGAAGCCGCTGATCGACGCGCTCGCGGCTGCGTCCGCAACGGCGCTGGCGGCCGCCTGAACGCCATGGAGGGCGAGCTTAGCGTACGCCGGCTCGACACCGGGTTCCCGGGCTACGAGGCCGCGCTGGAACAGCTGATCGCGTTTGAAGTCGCGCAGGACGCCGGCGTCGATGCCGCCGTCGCAGCCATTGTCAACGCGGTGCGCGAACGCGGCGACGCGGCCGTGCTTGAATACACGAAGCGGTTTGACAAGGTGTCCGCCAGGAGTGTTGCGGAACTCGAGATCAAGTCCGACGAGATGCGTGCGGCCCACGATTCGATCGGTGCGGAGCAACGCGATGCGCTGACGCTGGCCGCAGCGCGCATTCGCGCGTTCCACGAGCACCAGCGTGGTGAAAGCTGGTCGTTTCGCGACCCCGATGGCAACGAGCTCGGCCAGCGCGTGACGCCGCTCGATTCGGTGGGCATCTATGTGCCGGGGGGCAAGGCGGCCTATCCGTCGTCGGTGCTGATGAACGCGATGCCCGCGAAGGTCGCCGGCGTCCGCGAGATCGTGATGATGGTGCCGACGCCCGCAGGGGTGCGCAATCCGCTGGTGCTTGCCGCTGCGCACATCGCCGGCGTGTCGCGGGTGTTCGCCGTCGGTGGCGCGCAGGCGATCGCCGCGCTCGCGTATGGAACTGGGACGATTCCGGCGGTCGACAAGATCTGCGGTCCGGGCAACGCCTACGTGGCGGCGGCCAAGCGCCGCGTGTTCGGCGTGGTCGGCATCGACATGGTCGCCGGTGCATCGGAGATCATGGTCATCGCCGACAGCACCGCGAATCCCGACTGGCTGGTGCTCGACCTGTTCTCGCAGGCGGAACACGACGAACTGGCGCAGGCGATCCTGGTGTCGCCAGATTCCGGACTGCTCGATGCGGTCGAGGCGGCGGCGCACCGTCGGCTCAAGGAGATGCCACGCGCGGCGATCATCGCGGCATCGTTCGCGCGCCGCGGCGCGCTGATCCGCACGCGCGACCTCGACGAAGCGTGCACGATCGCCAATCGCGTGGCGCCCGAGCATCTCGAGCTGGCCGTGGCCGACCCTGATGCGCTGCTGCCGCAGTTGCGCCATGCCGGCGCCATCTTCATGGGCCACGACGCATGCGAGGCGCTGGGCGACTATTGCGCAGGTCCCAACCACGTGCTGCCCACCGGCCGCACCGCGCGCTTTTCGTCGCCGCTCGGCGTCTACGATTTCCAGAAGCGCTCCAGCGTGATTCGAATGTCCGCGGCTGGCGCGCGCACGCTGGGTGGCG
>JBDTJK010000331.1:0-2755 GCA_039935875.1 Casimicrobiaceae bacterium | reverse complement strand
GTCAGCTTGCGCATGGCGTGGAAGACGCCGGCCTTCTCGCTATGCACCGCACCGAAGCCCTGGTAGGCCGGCGGCTCCATGGCGAGCAGCGCAACGATCTGGAACAGGTGGTTCTGGACCACGTCGCACAGCGCGCCCGCGCTTTCGTAAAAGCCGCCGCGCTCGCCGATGCCGAAGTCTTCGGCCACCGTGATCTGCACGCTCGCGACGTGGTCGCGGTTCCAGATCGGCTCGAGGAAGGAGTTGGCGAAGCGGAAGTAGAGGATGTTCATGATCGCCTCCTTGCCGAGGTAGTGGTCGATCCGGAAGATCGACGTCTCGGGGAAGACGGAATGCGCCGACGCGTCGAGCGCGATCGCCGACGCGAGATCACGGCCGAAGGGCTTCTCGACGATTACCCGTGCGTCCTTCGCGAGCCCGGCCGTGCCGAGGCTGCGGATCACGGTCTCGAAGAGCGTGGGCGGAATGGCGAGGTAGTACGCGGGGCGCGACGCGCCCTTGAGCGCCGCCTTGAGCCTGTCGAAGGTTGCCGCGTCCTTGTAGTCGCCGGAGACGTAGCTCATGCGCGACAGGAGCTTGTCGAACGCGGCGGCGTCGTCGACGCCGCCGGCGTGCTCCAGACTCGCCCGCACCCGGTCCTGCACCTGCTGCGCGGTCAGGACGCTCGAGGCGACACCGATCACCGGCACGCTCAACTCGCCGCGCTTGACCATCGCATAGAGCGCGGGAAAGATCTTCTTGTGAGCAAGGTCGCCGCTGAATCCGAAGACGACAAGTGCGTCGGAAGGCGCCGCACCCGCCTTGCCGTTCGCGGTATTCAAGCGGTTTCTCCCGCAGGCTTTTCCACGTGGCCACCAAACGCATGCCGCATGGCGGATAGCACCTTGTCCGCGAAATCGGCATTGCCGCGCGAGCTGAAGCGCGCGAACAGTGCCGCCGACAGCACCGGCACCGGAACGCCTTCGTCGATCGCTGCCAGCGTGGTCCACCGGCCCTCGCCCGAATCGGACACGCGACCCGCGTACTGATCGAGCGCCGGATCGCCCAGCAGCGCACCGGCCGTCAGGTCAAGCAGCCACGAACCGATGACACTGCCGCGGCGCCATACCTCGGCGATCTCGGGCAAGTCGAATGCATACTGGTAGAACTGCGGATCGCGCAGCGGCGTGGTCTCTGCATCGACTTCGCGTGCGCGTGAGCCCGCATCGGCCTGGCGCAGGATGTTAAGGCCCTCCGCATAAGCGGCCATCAGGCCGTATTCGATGCCGTTGTGCACCATCTTGACGAAATGCCCGGCGCCGCTTGGTCCGCAGTGCAGGAAACCGCGTTCGGCGGTGCTCTGCGATGGCTTGCGACCAGGCGTCGGCGGTGCCGCGTCGATCCCTGGCGCAAGCGTGGCGAAGATCGGTGCAAGGTGTTGCGCGATGTCGGCTTCACCGCCGATCATCAGGCAATAGCCGCGCGCGAATCCGGCCACGCCGCCGCTGGTGCCGACGTCCAGGTAATGGATGCCGGACGTCTTCAGCGTTGCCGCGCGCCGGATATCGTCGCGGTAGTAGGAATTGCCGCCGTCGATGACGATGTCGCCGGCGGCGAGCAGCGGCACGAGTTGCTCAAGGGCCTTGTCGACGACGGCCGCCGGGACCATCAGCCAGATCGCCCTTGGCTGCGCGAGCTGCGACACGAATTGCGCAAGCGTCGCCGCACCGCTGATCCCCGCGCCGGTGAGCGCTGCGACTGCGCCCTGATGCACGTCGTACACGACGCACTGGTGCCCGCCCTGCGTCGCCCGCCGCACCATGTTGGCGCCCATGCGTCCCAATCCGATCATGCCGAGTTGCATCTCTCAGGTTTCCTTGTCGATTGCCGGTTCGCCCCGACAGTGCATGCGGCGGACGCTTCGCCTGTCAATCATGCGCGCATTGCCAGTGCACGTTCACGCTGTGCTCGACATTGTCGTCGACCAGCGTGACGAAATCGCCGGTGCAGGCAACGCCGTCCAGCGTCATCCGCGTGGACGCATTGTCCGCATGCTGCGTGGCGACGATGCGGTACAGCGTCGTCCCGTAGCGGTAATCCACGCGGTAGGTGTCCCATTCGCGCGGAATGCACGGTCGCAGCCGCAGCCGCCCCGCCTCCACCGACACCCCGAGGATCGATTCGACAATGAGGCGATACATCCATCCTGCGGCGCCCGTGTACCACGTCCATCCGCCGCGCCCGGCATTCGGTGGCAGCGAGTAGACGTCGGATGCGATCACGTAGGGTTCGGTCATGTAGGTTGCGATGCGTGCCGCGCTGTCGGCGTGGGCGAGCGGATTCAACATCGTAAAGACTTCCCATGTGCGCCTGGCGTCGCCCAACGCCGCAAACGCCATGGCGACCCACACCGCCGCATGCGTATATTGCGCACCGTTTTCGCGTACGCCCGGGAGGTAGCCCTTGATATAGCCCGGATTCGGCTTGAACGTATTGAACGGTGGCGCAAGCAGCAGCACTACCGCGATGTCGCGACGCATGAGCTCGGCATCGACCGCCTGCATCGCCAGGCGCGCACGCGCCGGGTCGGCCATGCCCGACAGCACGGCCCAGCTCTGTGCGATCGAGTCGACCCGGCATTCATCGTCAGCGGCGACGCCGAGGGGCGTGCCATCGTCGAACCACGCGCGCCGGTACCATGCGCCGTCGAAACTGGTGGCCTCGACGCTGCTGCGCAACTTTGCACGCGCATCGGCGCAACGCTGCGCAAACGCCG
>JBDTJK010000330.1:0-5450 GCA_039935875.1 Casimicrobiaceae bacterium | reverse complement strand
ACGCACCATAGTCGGAAATGGAAGACTCAAGCCGCGGTCTGCCAAGCGCCGCAATTTCGAGATGAACCCCGGATTCTTGTTTAAGGACCTTCTTGACGCAGTCGTCACATCGAACTCGTTGTCCTTGGGTCCACAGTCTTTGGCGCCGTCTGCCAGTGCGAACTAACGATCGCTTTCCGCTCATCGAGACAAGTGACTGCATTCACATAATTTCCAGGAGTCTGGATTATCCTGAGCCCATGTTGATGCGTGCAATCCTGTTTCGATTAGTGCTGGCCGCCAGTTTGATAGCGAACGGAACCGCATTCGCGACGACCGCGATGGCGACCACGCATTCAAGTGCCTCTTCTCCAGGCATCCCGCACTCTTCTTTGGTGGCTTCGGGGTCGATGCACGGGATGAGCGGTTGTTCCGCAATGGATTCAAACACGCGAGACGCACCGGTTGTTCTCGCCGGCACAGATCAAACGACTACGCCCGATTGCTGCCGCCACGGCAGTTGCCGCTGTTCGTGCGCGCATGTCACGCTGCTGGTGGTACCAACCCTGGAGTTTCGAGGCTCGGTTCTGGTCACCATTCACCCCGTGCCCGTTTTGCAAGCCGGGCGCGTACCACCGACACCGAGTCTACTGATCCGACCTCCCATCGTTTGATGTCTGCGGCGCCGATGGCGCCGTTTGCCCGTGCGCGAGAAGTCTTGCGCGCATGACCTCAACGCATTGCCTGTTGCTGGCAGTGAGTCAGATCGGAGTTCACATGAAATTTGTCATCGAAGGTTCCAACGACGGGCTGCACTTGCCTTCCCGTCGGCGCTTTGTACAGGGATTGGCCGCAGGCGGCGCACTGGCGGCCACAGCCGGTTGGATGGGACGGGCCTGGGCCTTGCCGTCATCGGCAACAGTCAACGAGCTTTCAGGCACGCAGTTCGATCTGTCCATTGGGCAGCTTGCGGTCAACTTCACCGGCCGCGCGCGCAGCGCGATAGGCGTGAACGGCGCGCTGCCCGCACCGCTGCTGCGCTGGCGCGAAGGCGACACGATCACCTTGCGGGTGCGCAACACGCTTGCCACCACCAGTTCGATCCATTGGCACGGGATTCTGCTGCCGGCTGCTATGGATGGCGTGCCGGGGTTGAGTTTTGATGGCATCGCGCCAGGCGAAACCTTTGTTTACCAGTTCGATATCAAGCAGAGCGGCACTTACTGGTACCACAGCCACAGCCGTTTCCAGGAGCAATCTGGGTTGTACGGCCCGATCGTGATCACGCCACGCGGAGGCGAGCGTTTTCCGACCCAGCGCGACTACGTGGTGATGCTGTCGGACTGGTCGGACCAGAACCCGGAAACCATCTTCGCCAATCTCAAGAAGATGTCCGACTTCTACAACTTCAACGAACCCACCGCTGCGGATTTCACTCGCGACGTGGGGCGCATGGGCGTGCAGCAGGCGCTGGCCAAACGCAAGATGTGGAATCAGATGCGGATGAGCCCGACCGATCTGGCCGATGTCACTGGGCACGAGTACACCTACTTGATCAATGGCACCTCGCCGGATGGCAACTGGACCGGATTGTTCGCGCCCGGCGAGAAGGTGCGGCTGCGTTTCATTAATGGCTCGGCGATGAGCATCTTCGATGTACGCATTCCCGGCTTGAAAATGACCGTGGTCGCGGCAGATGGGCAAGATGTTGAGCCGGTCAGCGTCGATGAATTCCGGATCGCAGTCGCTGAAATCTATGACGTGATTGTTGAACCCGATGGAGACCGACCCTACACGCTGTTCGCACAGTCGATTGATCGCATGGGCTTCGCACGCGGCACGCTGTCGCCACGGCTTGGCCTGCAGGCGGAGGTTCCTTCCGTTGACAAGCCGGCGTGGTTGACGATGACCGACATGATGGGCGCGATGACCATGACCATGTCCGGCATGGATATGGGTGGCGTGGAAAAGCCCGGAATAGACAAGGGCGGAATGGATATGTCCGGCGGCGATCACGGCAAGCACGCGGGCAACGACGAGGATCGTGCTCTTGCAGGTGCGCAACCCGGAAAGCTAGGAACGGCGAATGCCCGTCACGCCCGCACGGAATATGGTCCAGGCGTCGACATGCGGGTGGACATGCCGAGGACGAATATCAATGACCCCGGTATTGGCTTGCGCGACAACGGTCGTCACGTGCTGACCTACGCCGACCTCCACACCATCGGCGGTCCGCTGGATCCGCGCGGGCCAGGTCGCGAGATCGAGTTGCATCTGACCGGCAACATGGAGCGCTACATGTGGTCGTTCGATGGCCAGAAGTTCAGCGACTCCAAGCCCCTGCACTTTCGCCACGGAGAGCGGTTGCGCATCGTCCTCGTCAACGACACGATGATGCCGCACCCGATCCACCTGCACGGTATGTGGAGCGAGATGGAAAGCCCGACCGGCGCGTTCCAGGTACGCAAGCACACGATCCTGGTGCAGCCGGCGCAGCGCATCAGCTATCTGGTCAATGCCAATGCGCTCGGGCGCTGGGCTTACCACTGCCATCTGCTGTATCACATGGAAGCGGGCATGTTCCGCGAAGTGGTGGTGTCATGAAATCTTCATCGCGACAACCGCAGTTATCGGCTCTGACGTTGGGACTGTCCAGCTTGTTGCTGGTGGCATTGCCTTCGTGGGCTGCTGCACAGTCCGCCGACCATGCACACATGCAATCCATGCCCGACATGCAGATGCCCATGCAACCGGCAACCAAGAAGCCGCCGCCGAAGAAAAACGCCGCGAGCACAGCGAACTCCCGAAAGCCGAGTTGCGAGGAACTCGTGGCGCTGGGCAAACAGGCCAGCAAGCAATACTTGGCGCAATGCACCAAGCAACCCAAGCAAAGCGGAAAGGGAAAGAAGACCGCACCCTCGGCAATGAATCATTCCCAGATGGAGCACACGGATGCTTCCGGAATGGAAACCATGAACGGCATGGATCATTCGACGATGCCGGCAATGGACCATTCCAAGATGCAGCAATCCGGAATGGAAGGCATGGACCATTCCAGCATGCAAGGAAGCGACCATTCCCGAATGGAGGGAATGGATCACTCGCAGATGGATATGGGCGCGATGAACATGCAGGGTGGACCGCCACCGCCGGATGCGCGCGATCCCGATTACTCCGATGGCATCGCCCACCAATCCATGCGCGGCATGGACATGAATGATGATGCCAGCTTGCTGTATGTGCTGTTCGATAATCTCGAGTATCGACATTCGGGCGATGGCAATGCTCAAGCTGTCGATGCGCAGGCCTGGTATGGAGGCGATCGCAACAAGCTCTGGCTCAAGCTCGACGGCGAGCGCAGCGATGGCCGATTGGGTGCGACACGAACCGAAGCACTCTGGAACCACGCGATCGCGACCTATTGGGGTTCACAAATAGGCATGCGTCACGATCTCGGCGATGGGCCTTCCCGTAACTGGGCGGCTTTTGGCGTGCAGGGGCTTGCGCCGTACTGGTTCGATCTGCAAGCCACTGCCTATCTCGGCCAATCCAGGCGCACCGCATTGCGCGTGGAAGCGGAATACGAGCTATTGCTGACCCAGCGATGGATCCTGCAGCCTGATGTTGAAATCAATTTCTACGGAAAAAATGACCACGCACGCGGCATCGGCTCCGGGTTGTCCGACCTCGACTTCGGTCTACGCCTGCGATACGAAATCACCCGCAAGTTGGCACCGTATGTCGGCGTCGTCTGGAATCGCAAGTTTGGAAATACCGCCGACTACGCCCGCGCCGTCGGTGGCGATAATCAAGAGACCCAGCTGGTCGCTGGCTTCCGCATCTGGTTCTGAGGAGACCACCATGAAATCGCATACTTACCATGTCTTCATGACCTTCATCGTATTGGCCGTACTAGCCGTTGGCGCGGCCCTTTTTGCCTGGTCCGGTCTCTACAACATCGGCGCCGACGATCCGCATTGGGCCCCCACCCGTGCCGCGATTGAGATGCTTCGCCATCGATCGATTGAAAGTCGCGCGCAGGATATCCAGGTCCCCAATCTGGAAGACGCCAGGCGCATCCGTCTGGGTGCGTTGAACTACAGCGCAATGTGCACCGGTTGCCATCTCTCGCCCGGCGCGGACGATACCGAAATCCGCCCCGGCCTCTATCCGATGCCACCAGACCTCAGCAAAGAGGTTGCGCTGGATCCGAAGCATGATTTCTGGATCATCAAGCATGGCATCAAGATGACCGCGATGCCTGCGTGGGGCAAGACCCATACCGACGAACAGATCTGGAACATGGTCGCGTTCCTGCAAAAATTTCGCGGCATGACGCCGGCGCAATACGCACAACTGGGCGGCAAGCCACCGATGCAGGATGACGATCACATGCACGAGAGCATGGGTGATCATCCTGCAGGCGCAGAAGACCATCATGCTTCAGAGGCCTCGTCCGACACGCCGGCCGCTGCGGAAGCTGACATGCACATGCATGCCGACGGAGCTCACGAGCAGCATCCGGCAACGACGCCGGTCGAGCCGCACAAGGACGACGCGCATGAGCATTGATCGAAAAAAGCGTCTCGCGCGCGCCACATTCTCGCGAATTTCCGCGATCAGCCTGTCGGTGTGTCTCACGGCTGTGCCATTGCTCGCTGGCGCGCATGTGCCAAAAGAAGCTGCTGCTTCGGCAATGCAGATCGACGCGGCAGCCCAGCCAGCGGTGACCGTGGTCGATCAGTTTTCGGCAGCGTTGAAGGCCGGCGATTTAGTGCGGGCGAAAGATCTGCTGGCCAATGACGTCCTGATCCTGGAAAGCGGTGGTGCCGAGCATTCCCGCGAGGAATATCTCGGCGGTCACGCCGTGCAGGATGCTGCCTTTCTCAAGGACGCCCGCATCACTCTCAAGCAGCGCACCGCGCGATCCGACGGCAATCTGGCCTGGGTCGGCACTGAAAGCGACCTGCATGCAACTAACAAAGGCAAATCGCTGACCTTGCTCAGCACCGAAACCATGGTGCTTCGTCGCGACGCCGGCGTGTGGCGAATCGTGCACATCCATTGGTCCTCACGACCAGTCAAGTCCGATTCCAACCCTCAGCCCTGATCCAAGGAGTAAGTGGCAATGAACAAGTACGCAAAATTCGCCGCAATGATCGCTACCGCGACGGCCGTGATGTTTGGCCTGATGTATCTGAATTCCTATAGCGTCGATCACAATTACTTCAGCGAAACCCGCCTGTACATGGCCTTCGTGATGGGCGCGACGATGGCCGCAATCATGTTGCTGTTCATGCTCGGCATGTACCAGAACAAGAAAATCAACGCGGCGATCCTGATCGGCAGCGTCGGCGTATTTGCTATCGCGTTGTGGCTGGTGCGCAGCCAGCAGACAGTCGATGACGTGGCCTACATGAAGGCAATGATTCCGCATCATTCGATCGCGATTCTTACCAGCAGCCGCGCCC
>JBDTJK010000329.1:0-3080 GCA_039935875.1 Casimicrobiaceae bacterium | reverse complement strand
CTCCACGGTGCTTGTGCAACTGGCCGTGAGTCCTGAGGGATCCGTCACGGTGTAGGTCACGGTGTGCGTGCCAACTGGGAAGAGCGAACCCGAATAGATGCTGCCCGTGCTGTCCAACGCGGTAATGCCGGTGTTATCACCATAGGTCGGTTGCGGGATCACTACCATGGCGCCACATTGGCCCAGCACCATTTGAACGGGTGCGATGTTCGCACAGGCGATCGTCGGCGGGACCGTATCCACAACGGGTACCGTGAAGATGATCGAGGTGTCGTTGTTCAGCACGTCCGCGACGTGCAGCGTGACCGCGGTGCCACTGGTGATCAACGTTCCTATCGCGGGAATCTGGGAATGGACACCAACACCGGAGCAGTCCGTGACGCCGCTCAACAGCGCGTAGAGATCCGGGATCGCGGCTTGGCCATAGGCATTCAGATAAAGCGTTGGTGCGGCGGCGACGGAGAATGTCGGCGGCGCCATGTCATTCACCGTCACGTTGAAGGAACAGGTCAAGCTATGCGTGGCTTGCGTGGTGGAATGCGTCACCATGGTGGTGCCGAAGGGGAAAGTGCTTCCCGAGGCCAAGCCGTTGGTGCGCGTCACCATCAAGCTCTGGCCACAACTGTTGTTCGCAAGTGGCGCGGTATAGGTGATCGTTGCGCCGCAGATGTTGGAATTCTGCACATCCACGGTGATGTCGCCCGGGCAGGGGTCGAGGATCGGCGGGGTCGTATCCCCGGGCGTTATTGTAATGATGTTGCTCACCGCAGCAGTACATGGCGCGCTTGTAACATTCGCTTTCAACAAGGTGGTGAGCGTTACCGCTGGCAAGGTGATCGAGGTGGAATTCGATCCGGTCGTTGCCCAAGAGCTACCACCGTTGGTGCTCTTCTTCCACGTGACGACCCCGCCGAGGTCTCCTGTCAATGTTGCCGAGAAGGCTGTGCCGGGGCAGATGATGTCCGTGGTGAATCCACCTGCGACAGGTACCGGCTTGGTGACCACAGTGACGCCACCTGTCTGCGAAGCCGTGCATCCATTGACGGTGACGGTATAGTTCACCGTATAGGTGTTGCTGTTTCCTACTCCGGTCACCAACGCTGGATCGAAGGAATGACCGGAAATACCAGGCCCGGACCAAGCACCACCAGTGGTCCCGTTGATGGTGCTATTCATGTCGATCGACGAGGACGTGCTACAGATCGCGGGCGGAACGGTCCATGCCGGAGAAGGCGTTGTATGCACTGTCACAGCCACGCTGGCCGTCGCATTGCCGCATGCCGATCCGCCGATCACGGTGTAGATGTACGTTCCTGAGGAATTCACAGCGGGGTTCAAGATGTTGCTCGCCGCTGCTCCGCCAAGCGTCCAAGAGCCGCCAGTATCAGCAGTGGATCCGAGCAAGGGAAACAGTGCGACCGAGGCATCGGTGGAGCATAGGGTGAGGGACGCGTTCGTGCCGGCGTGTACTGGCGCTTCGATCACAACGGTTGCACTGGTGGTCACCGGGCAGGGTCCGGCGTAGAGCAGGGTCACTTGGTATGTGCCTGCCGTGCTGGATTGCGGATCGATCGCTCCGGTATTGCTGTTCAACGCCAGCCCGCTCGGTGTGGCTTGAAATTGTCCACCTGCTGGATGCGTACTCGATGGAAGCACCGCTGCAGCCGTCTGGCAGATGACGCCGGAAGGATAGGTCAAGGCAGGGACCGCAGCGACCGTGATCACTACGCTGCTCGTGCAACTGGCGGTGAGCCCTGAGGGATCCGTCACGGTATAGGTCACGTTGTGCGTGCCCACGGGGAAGAGCGAGCCGGAAAAGATGCTGCCTGCGCTGTCCAACGAGGTCCAGCCTGTGTTGTCAGCGTGGGTCGGTTGTGGGATCACAACGTTCACGCCGCATTGGCCCAGCACCATAGCAATGGGAGCCACGGTAGCACAGGCGATCGTGGGTGGGATGGTATCCAACACCGGCAGGACGAAGATGATCGAGGTGTCGTTATTGAGCAGGTCCCTGACATGCAACGTGACCTCGATGTCGCCGCTGACCGAGGTGCCTACCGAAGGACTTTGGGAATGCGTACCGACACCGGAGCAATCCGCGACGCCGCTGAGAAGAGGATAGAGATCAGGTATCGCGACCTGACCGTTAGCACCGAGGTAAAGCGTCGGCGTGGCGCCAACAGAGAAGGTTGGGGGCGCCATGTCGTTCACGGTCACCGTGAAGGAGCAGCTGACCGTATGTGTGGCCTGTGTTGTGGAATGCGTGATCGTGGAAGTACCGAAGGGGAAGGTGCTTCCGGAGGCGAGGCCGCCAGTGCGCGTCACGGGTAGAGCCGCGCCGCAGCTGTTGTGCGCAAGCGGTGCGGTATAGGGGATGGCCGCGCCGCAGTTGCCAGAATGCTGCACATTCACTGTGATATTCGCCGGGCAAGGGTCCAATATCGGCGGCGTTGTATCACCAGGCGTGATCGTTACGGTATTGCTGATCGCTGCCGGGCAAGGCGGACCGGAGCTGGTCGCTTTGAGCAAGGTGGTGAGCGTGACCGATGGCAAGGTGAAAGAGGTAGAGTTGGATCCGGCCCCCAGCCATGTGCTGCCGCCATTCGTGCTGATCTGCCACGAAATACTCCCACCACTTTGTCCTTGGAGCGTTGCCGTGAAAGAAGTGCCGGGACAGGTATAACCTCCGACAAGACTGCCAGCGACGGGGATCGAATTCACGCTGATCGCATGGGTCGAACTATGGCCATAGGATGTGTAGGTGACGTTCACATTTCCGCTGAGCCCAGCAGGGTTGAAGGTGGAACCGCTCACACCATTGCCGCTCCATATGCCATCCGTGTTACTGCCGAAATTGTAGAATACACCATCCACTTCGCAGTTGATGGTACCTCCGCGCTTCAGCTTTATATACCGCATAGGCACCGAGCTGGTCACCGAGGTCAGCACCATCGTGGTGGAATTGGTGGTCTTGTTGCCAAGGTCCGTAAAGGCCGAGCCCCCGAGCAATGAACCTTGAATGTCCATCATCGCTGATCCGCCTAGGCTGCGCCAGCGGAGGATCACCGCCTCGCCAGCCG
>JBDTJK010000328.1:0-4475 GCA_039935875.1 Casimicrobiaceae bacterium | reverse complement strand
AAAACGACTTACGAAGGTCCGCGGATCGTGCACGGCAAGTCGCGCTTCGTGCTGTCGGGATCGGGCCACATCGCCGGCATGATCAATCCGCCGGCCGCCAACAAGTATGGCTACTGGACCAATCCGCAGCTGGATGCGGATGCCGACGCATGGCTGGCCGCGGCAACCCGGCGCGACGGTTCATGGTGGACCGACTGGCGGCAATGGATATCATCCCATCTGGGCAAGGAAGTCGCGCCGCGAATGCCTGGCAAGGGCGGATTGAAGGCGCTTGCGGATGCACCCGGCACCTATGCGCGCACGCGCACCGACGCTTGACCCTCCGCCGCACCCAGCGGATCGACCACCACGAGGAGTTGCAATGAAGAACGTCCCGGCAGTAATCGGCATGCTTGCACTAGCGTATTTCGTCGCCGGCGCGGCGATCGCGCAACCGGCGTGCCGCGAATGCGGCGTGGTGCGCGCAGTCCACCAAGTCGACCAGAAGGGCGGCTCCAGCGGTGGCGGCGCCGTCATCGGTGGCGTGCTGGGCGGCGTGCTCGGGCACCAGCTCGGCAGTGGCCGCGGTAACACGGTGGCGACGATCGCCGGTGCTGCCGGCGGTGCAGTAGTCGGCAACGAGGTCGAGCGCAATCGCAATTCGTCGACCTACTGGGAAGTGCGCATCGCGATGGACTCGGGCAATTCGCGCACGTTCACCTACAGATCGCCGCCGGACGTGCGTGAAGGTGATCGCGTGCGCCTGGTCGACGATGGCCGCAGGCTGCGCCGCATCAACTGACGCAGTGTGCGGGCCTCAGGCCTCCTTGGCCGCCTGACGCGAAGCCGCCGCGTCCCCGACAGGGTGACGCGGCGTTTTCTTTGGCACGTCGGTCAGCGCGCCGGGCGGTTGGCGTCCTTCGCATCGCCGCGGTCCGCATCGCGCCCACGTGCGTCGTTGCCGCGCGCGCGATCGTCGTTGCCCTGTGGTCGCGCCAGTCCGGGATTGGCCGGCGCATTGGGGACTTGCGGTGCGACGACGGCCGGGTTCGGTGCAGGTCGCACGGCCATCTGCGGCTGCGGTGCCCGCAGCACCGGTTGCGACGGCACGCGCACGACTTCGCGGTGCGGCGCCGGCTGCGGCGACGGTTGCTGAGGCATCCGCGGAACCGCTTCGCGCGGCGCAACCGGACGCAGCGGAGGCGTGAGCTGCGTGCGTTCGCCATTCTGCCTATCGGCGTTCGGCGCCGGTCTGGCTTGGCCGGCGGGCCCTTGCAGCCGCTGCTCGCGCAGCGTTTCGTTGCCGCGCTGCGAGTTGCCCGGGCCCTGACCGCCGGCGCGTGGCGGTGCGCGCAAGCGGGCTGCTTCAACCTCCGCATTGGCTGCGGGCCGGGCGGCTGCGGGCGGCGTGGCGACCCGCGCGGGCGCAGTGCCAGTCGGCAACGGCAGCATCGGCACGCCGACGTTGCCGCGCGGCGGCGCCATTGGCGCGCTACCGGCATCGGCGGGCCGCGCACGGTTGGGTGCCGCGTTCTGCGCAGGCTGATGCACACCGGTAGCATCGAGCACCGTGCGATTGCCACTGCGCGGGGTCACCGGCTGGCCGTTGACGCGATCGCCCCCGGCGCGCGCTCCCCCCGGACGCGTCAGTCCCATCTGCGCGGGCTTGGAAGTCGCGTACAGCGCCGATGCCGGCCGCGGTGCACCGTCGGTGCCCGGACGCACGACAGGGATGCGCCCGGCCGCAGGCTTGGCGAGCGTCGGCGGTGCGGCCGCGGGACGTGCCGCTGACAACGCATTGCCAGACAGCGACATGCGCTCGTTGCCGAGATAAGGCTTGCGCGCGATCAGGCGGGACCCGGATACCGCTGTCACTGCGCCCGGTACGCGCCAGTTCGCATAGCGGTCAGGCGGAGGTGCACGGTCGCGGTAACGATCGCGATCGCGCGGATCGACGTGGTAGGGACGGTTGTAGCGATCCCAGCAGCCGGCTCCGCAGCCGCCCCACCACGGACGGTACGGCTCGCGCCATCCGAGCGCCACCCAGCCGTAGACCGGACCGCCGACGCCAACGCCGATCGAGACGTCACCGCCGGTCCACGCGACAAGCGCCGGCGCCCACACCGGTCGCGCGACGTAATTGCCCGGTAGCCAACCCCAGCGTCCGCGAATATGGGCCCAGCGGCCGTAGTGGAACGGCGCATAGCCCCAAGGCGCGCGGTCGACCCACGTCAGGCCGAATCCCGTCACTGTCGTCCAATAGCCGTCGCTGTACGGCGCCCAGGCGGGCGCGACATTGCTCGGATACCAGACATTCCCGTATTCGGTATCCGGTTGCCACGCGCCGTAGTTCGCGAGATCGTCGTAGCCGACCATTTCCGGCGATACGCTGGTGATGCTGCGCGCGGCGCGGTAGTAGGCGTCGCGCGTGGCGCTCCACACGTCGAACGCATCGGGAGCGTAGGCTGCGCTGAACAGCGCGGTCGTCGTCGCTCCGCTGGCGATCACCGCAGACATGCCGGGGAGCACCTGCTGCAGTCCAGCGGTCACCTGTGCGGTGGCCTCGCCTTCACGCAGGGTGAGCGTCGTCGTCTGCTGGTCTGGCGTGACGCCGATCCGGTACAGGCCGGGGCGCAACAGCACGACCTGCGTCGTCGGCGTGTCGATCACGGCGCTGTCGTCCGACTCGAATCCGCCGATGCGCACGATGACCTCGCCTTGTGCGACGAAGACCTCCAGGTTGTGGTCATCCAGGTTCGCGATGTTGACGTTGGCCGATGCCGACATGCGCATCTGGCTGCCGCCAAAGTCGATTTCAGCCCGCGCGCCTTCCGCGGTCCACACGTTGTCACCGATGGTCACCGGGTAGTTGAGGTCGATCGGCGACCAGTCGTCGGCGTGGTCCTGCGGTGCGAGATATACGTCGCCACTGAGGTTGGCCACGCGGCCCACGCGCGTCGGCAGCGTGCCTGCGTCCTGCGCCCACGCAGCAGGCGGCGTGGCGATCGCCAGCGCCAGCGTGCCTGTCATTGCCAGCGCGCGCAGCCAACGGTGTTGCGGATTCCTGTCGACGTTCATCGTATTCCCCTTTGGTCAGTTCCATCAACGTCGCGATGGATGCCGGCGTTGACCCGGCAACTTGATCTAGAATGTCCGGCGGACGGAGACAAGTAACAGGATGTTCCTGGCCTTGCCGCTCCCGAACGACAACACCCTGGAGGGGTTCATGTCCCGATTCCGATTGTCACGCACCGCGTGCGCCGTTGCGTTGTGCGTGTGTGCCGGCAGTGCAGTTGCACAATTCAGCAACACCTATTTCTTCGGCGACAGCCTGAGCGACAACGGTTCGTTCAAGCCGCCGCTGCCGCTCGGCACGGGGCTGTTCACCACCAATCCGGGACCTGTGTGGGCGGAAGTCTTCGCCGAGCACTACGGTTTCACCGCCCATCCGGCCAACCAGGTCGGCACCGACTATGCGCAAGGCGGCGCGCGCGTGTCGCAATTGCCGGGTGTTCCCAACTCGGTGCCGACCGCCACGGCCGCGCCGGTGGTCAACCAGGTCGACCGTTACCTGCAGACGGGTGCGCTCGACACGCACGCGCTGTATTCGGTGTGGGCAGGTGCTAACGACATCTTCTACCAGCTCGGTGCGTTGCAGGCAGGCGCGATCACGCAGGGCACGCTGCAGACCAACATCGCGGTTGCGGCGACCGAACTCGTGCAGCAGGTGGGCGTGCTGCAGGCCAACGGCGCGCGCTACGTGATGGTGTGGAACGTTCCGGACATCGGCAAGACACCGTTCGGCCAGGCGTCGGGCAACGCCGCGGGGATCTCGTCGATCACCGCGCTGTACAACAACACGCTGAATGCGGGCCTCGACCAGCTGGGCGGCAACGTGATCCGCCTCGACGTGTCGAAATTCCTCGGCGAAGTGATCGCCAGTCCCGGCGCGTTCGGATTAAGCAACGTGACGGCCCCCGCCTGCGGCGCGACGCCCTCGCTGCTGTGCACGGCGGCCAACCTGGTGGCGCCCGACGCGGCGACCACCTACCTGTTCGCCGACGGCGTGCATCCGACCACCGCCGGACACGTGGCGCTGGCGCAGTTTGCCGAATCGTTCATCGACGGGCCGGGCCGGATGGCCGCGCTGGCCGAAGCACCGCTGGCGGTCGAAGCGGCCAATTTCCGCGCAGTCGACGCGCGCATGCAATCGGGCATCGATTCGCCGATGCGCGGCAACAAGCTGCAGGCATGGGCAAGCTACGACTACGCAAACCCGGACTTCAACGGCGGCCTGTCGCATACCAGTTCCGACCAGAACACGATCAGCGTTGGCGCCGATATGAAGTTGTCCAGCGAACTGCTGGTCGGCATGCAGTTCGGCTATACCGAGAACAAGGGCGACTTCGGCGGCGGCAACGGCGGCTACAAGCTCGACGAGTCGATGGGCACGCTGTACGCCGGATGGGGCCGTGGCCCATGGTGGGTCGGTGCGT
>JBDTJK010000327.1:0-6311 GCA_039935875.1 Casimicrobiaceae bacterium | reverse complement strand
CTTGCCTGTCCGGCGAGGAACAGGCGGCGAAGAGCAAGATGAGCACCTGCAACACGCAAGCCAAGGGAATGAAGGGTGACGAGCACAAGAAGTTCATGAGTGACTGCATGAAGAAGGCGGCATAGCGCACGCCGACCTGATCGCAGCAGCCGGGTTCGCATCCGGCGGGCCGACCTCCTGTCCGACCCGCCGAAACTACAAGGCCGTGGGTAACCCCACGGCCTTGTTTTTTGCGTTGTATCGGCGTGGCCCAATCAGCGGTCCTTGCGCAGCAGCAGCCCCTTCAGGTATTCCCCCTCCGGGAACGCCAGCTTCAGAGGATGGTCGGCGCTGGCACCCAGAACGGTGACGATCGTGGCCGCTGCCTGCGCGTCGACGGCGGCACCCGCGACGATCTTGCGGAAAAAGTCCGCGGAGATGCCACCCGAGCACGAGAACGTGGCCAATAGGCCGCCCGGGGCGAGCAACTTGAAGGCGAGCAGGTTGATGTCCTTGTACGCGCCTGCCGCTCGTTGCGCGTGCGCAACGGTGGGCGCGAATTTGGGTGGATCGAGCACGATCAGGTCGAACTGCCGCCCCGCATTGCGCAACTCGCGCAGCTCCTCGAACACATCCGCGGCATGCCACTGCGCAGGCAGGTTCGCCAGTGCCGGATTGGCGGCCAGGTTGCTGCGCGCAAGTCCGAGCGCCGGCGCGGAGCTGTCGATCGACAGCGTGGAACTTGCGCCGCCGGCGAGGGCGGCCAGCGTGAAGCCGCCGGTATAGCAGAAGGCGTTGAGCACGCGCCGACCCGCCGCGTGCGCACCAACGATGCGTCGATTGTCGCGCTGGTCCAGGTAGAAGCCTGTCTTCTGGCCGTCGATCACGTCGACCCGGTAGCTGATTGCATGCTCGCGGATCAGGAGCCGCGACGGCAGCGCGCCGGAGATCACGCCGGCGACCGGCGCAAGGCCTTCGAGTGTCCGCACTTCGGCATCCGAGCGTTCGACCACCGCCTTTGCGCCAGTGACGGCCTGCAGTGCATCGACGATCAACCCGCGATGCGCGTCCGCCCCCGCGGCAAGCAACTGGATGACCACCACTTCCGCATAGCGGTCCGCGATGATGCCGGGCAGTCCGTCCGCCTCCGCGTGCAGCAGGCGGGCAGCGGTGTGATCGGCATCGAACAATGCGGCGCGGCGCGCGACCGCCGCCTCGATGCGGCGACGAAAAAACGCCGCATCGATGACTTCCTGTTCGTCGAACGTCCAGATCCGGGCGCGGATCTGCGAATGGGGGGACCATGCGGCGCGCGCGAGCCACGTGCCGTCGGCACCGCGGATGTCGACGGTGGCGCCTGCAGGCCACGACGGTGCGCCATCGATCGCACCGGAAAATATCCATGGATGGCCTGCGAGGACCGACCTCTCGCGTCCTTCGCGCAGCACGACGACGGCAACGTCGCGCGCGTTCAACCGAGGCCTACGCCGAGCAGCCTGCCGATCAGGAACGTCAGTCCGCCCGCGCATGCCCCGAGCACGAGCAGGCGGCTGCCGGCACGCCATGCACGCCGTCCGGTGAACAGCGACAGTACTGCGCCGACCGCGAACAGGCCAACCGCCGCGCAGGCGATCGACACTGCGATCGCGTTGCGAACGTGCACGAGGTACGGCAGCAACGGCAGCAACGCGCCGAGCGCAAATGAGATCCATGAAGTCAGCGCTGCAGCGAAAGGCGACCCAAGTTCGTCTGGATTGAGCCCGAGTTCCTCGCGCGCGAGCGTGTCGAGCGCATGCGCGGGGTCCGCCACGATCTTGCGCGCAACCTGCTCGGCCTGGCGGCGCGGCAAGCCTTTCGCGGTGTAGATCAGCGCGAGTTCCTGCGCCTCAGCCTCCGGATATTGCGCGAGTTCGTCGCGTTCGAGCGCGATCTGGTATTCGAACAGTTCGCGCTGCGACTGCACGGATACGTACTCGCCCGCAGCCATGGCAAATGCGCCGGCCGCCAGTCCGGCGACCCCCGACAGTACGATCACCGGCTCGCTCGCACCTGCGCCGGCGACGCCGAAGATCAGGCCGGCATTGGAGACGAGTCCGTCGGAGAGTCCGAACACGGCCGCGCGCAGGTTGCCGCCGCCAGCAAGCCCGCGATGCCGGCGTTCGATGCGACCGAGCGGCAGTGCGATGCCATGTCCTTCGTCTGGCAACGGCGTTCCCGTTGCGTAGATCGACATTCCGCGCACCTTCATTGCAGCCAGCAGCGGGCGCATGCGTCGCGGTCCGAACCACTCGACCAGGCGCGCGACGAGACGCGTGCGCGCATCCGCGACGTACGGCGATGGCGCCGCAGCGCCGCGCGCCGTGAGCTGCGCGCGCCAGATGGCCGCCTGGGCCTCGGCTTCGCCGGCGAGCTGGGTGAAAAGCTCGCCGCGGGAGGTGCCGAGTTCGGCGTCGGCACACACGCGGTACAGGTAGACCGCGCGTTGCTCCTCCTTCCACGACTCGAGAGGATTCATCGCGGCCAGGATCGCAAGAACATCGGGCGCATTCAGCGCAGCGCGCGAATTTGCGTGGCCACGCGCGAACGCCGCATCACCGGCGCGGCGTCGCGATCAGTCCGCGTTGCCGGCGATGGCATCGATCCTCGCCATGATCGCGGCCGACAGTTTCGGCACGACGTCCAGCGCCAGCATGTTTTCGCGCACCTGCGACGCGCGCGAGGCGCCGGTGATCACCGTCGACACATGCGGGTTCTTCAGGCACCAGGCCAGCGACAGCTGCGCAAGCGTGCAACCGAGGTCCATCGCGATCGGTGCCAGCGAGCGCACCTTGGCGATGTCGCCGGGCTGCGTCAGCCGGTCGGCGAGCCACTCGTAGCCCTTCAACGTCCCGCGCGAGCCCGCGGGGATGCCGTCGTTGTATTTGCCGGTCAGAAGTCCCGACGCAAGCGGACTCCAGGTCGTTGCGCCGATGCCGAGGTCGGCGAACACGCGCGCGTATTCGACCTCGACGCGCTTGCGGTGCAGAAGGTTGTATTGCGGCTGCTCCATCACCGGCTTGTGCAGATGATGCTTGTCGGCAATCTGCCAGGCGCCGTAGATTTCCGCCGCCGACCATTCGGACGTTCCCCAGTAGGTGGCCTTCCCGGATGCGACGATGTCATGCATTGCCCACACCGTTTCTTCCAGCGGCGTGTCGGGATCGGGACGATGGCAGAACACGAGGTCGACGTAGTCGAGCCCGAAACGTGCAAGCGATGCGTCGATCGCCTGCAGCAGGTATTTCCGATTGAGCGTGTTCTTCTCGTTGGGGCCGTCGTCCAGACCCCAGTAGAACTTGGTCGACACCACGTACGATGCGCGCCGCCAACCCGACTTGCGCAGCACCTCGCCCATGATCGTCTCCGACCGTCCGCCGGCGTAGACCTCGGCGTTGTCGAAGAAGTTGACGCCAGCGTCGTACGCGGCCTGCATGCATTCGCGCGCGACGTCGACGCCCATCTGGTTGCCATAGGTCACCCACGATCCGAACGACAGCGCACTAACCTTGAGTCCGGAGCGGCCGAGCCTGCGGTAGTTCATGTTGGTCATGGGAGAAGGTCTTGCAAGTTACTGGCGGACGTTAGAATGCGCCCATCGATTCTACCGGAAGCGAATACCCCATGCAGAAGGGTCGCAAGCAGGGTCACAAGCCGCCGCTCGACGTCGATGCCTTGTGGGCGTTGAAACGCATCGGTTCTCCGAGCCTGTCCCCGGACGGCGCGAGCGCATGCGCCACAGTCACTTCGTTCGACATGGCGCGCAACGACGGCCGCACCGCGTTGTGGCTGTTTCCGACTGGCATCGGCGCCGCGCGTGGCAAACCGCGGATGCTGACCGCTGGCGACAAGGACAGCGACCCGTGCTGGTCTCCCGATGGCCGCCAAATCGCATTCACCGCCAAGCGCCACGACGATACGCAGCCGCAGGTGTACCTGATCGCAGTCGACGGCGGCGAGGCGCGCAGGGTCACGTCGCAAGCCACCGGTTGCGCCAGCCTCAAGTGGTTCGCCGACAGCAAGCGCATCGCGTTCGTGTCCTGGGTCTGGCGCGATCTCGCCAGCGATGCACTGCAGGCGAAGCGATTGCTGTCGCACAGCAGCGACAAAGTCAAGGCGCATGTGACCGAACGCGCCGAATATCGATTTTGGGATCACTGGCTGGCGGATGGGCGGGAGCCACATGTGTTTGCATGCGATGTTGCCAGCGGGCGCTGCCGCGACCTGTTCGCGGGCACGGGTATCGCGTTGCCACCGTGGGATCCTTCGGCGAGCGATTTCGACCTCGCGCCTGATGGTGGGGAAATTGCAGCGAGCGTCGACTTGGCCGCCGAGCCGGGGATGATGAATCGCCGCGACATCGTGCTGGTCAATACGCGCACGCGGCGCAAGCGCACGCTGACCGCCGGCAGCGGCATGGACAACGCGCATCCGGTGTACGCACCCGACGGTCGGCGGCTGGTGCAGATCGCGTTCGACACCGCGCGCGCATTCAACGACCAGGGCCATCTGCGAATCGTCGATCGTGGCAGCGGTGCTGTCACGCGCGTCGCTGCGCGGCTCGATCGGCAAGTCACGCAAGTGCGCTTCGCGCCCGACGGCCGTGGGTTGCTGTTCACTTGCGAGGACCGCGGGCGGGTCAACCTGTGCCGACTCGACCTCGCCGAGGGTTCGCTGGCGTTGCTCGCGCAGGGCGGCACGATCGGCGGCTATTCGCAGTCGCGTGACGGCGCGGTGATCGCGTTCGACCGCGCGACGTACGCGAATCCGCCTGCGCTGTACGTGACGAGCGCCGACGGAAGCCAGGAGCGCGCGATCGAGTCGCTCAACGGCGCGCTGCTCGCGCGCCATGCATTCGGCGAAACGCGCGAATTCACGGTCCGCGGATGGAACGGCGAGCCGGTGCAGATGTGGGTGACGTTTCCGCCCGATTTCGACCCACGCAGGAAATGGCCGCTGATGCATTCGATCCATGGCGGTCCGCACGCGGCTCACCACGACGCCTGGCACTTCCGCTGGAACTCGCACGTATTCGCAGGGCAGGGCTACGTCGTGGCGATGGTCAACTACCACGGCTCGTCCGGCTTCGGCCAGAAGTTCATCGAATCGATCACCGGCCGCTACGGCAGCAAGGAGTTCGCCGACGTCGAGGCGGGTACCGACTACCTGCTGGCGCGCGGATACATCGATCGCGCGCGCCTGGCCGCAACCGGCGGCAGCTACGGCGGCTACATGGTGGCGTACATGAATGGCCATACGGACCGCTATAAAAGCTATGTCTGCCACGCGGGTTGCTACGACTGGGTATCGATGATGGCCACCGATGGTTATCGCTTCTTCGCCAGCGAGCTCGGCGCCTACTACTGGAACAACATGCCGCGCGTGATGTCGCAGTCGCCGCACCATTTCGTGCGCAGGGCGTGCACTCCGACGCTGGTGATGCATGGCGAGCTCGACTACCGGGTGCCTGCGGCGCAGGGACTGCAGTACTACAACACGCTGAAGGCCAAGGACGTCGATGCGCGGCTCGTCTACTTTCCCGACGAGAACCATTGGATCCTGAAACCACAGAACTCGCGCCTGTGGTATCGCGAATTCTTCGCGTGGCTGCGTCGCTATGCGCCAGGCGGCGCCGCGCGCAAGTCCCGCTGACCCGCAGCGGCCGGTCATTCCGCGAAAGCCGCGGCCCGGCCTGGATCTGGCGGGACGCGGCGCGCAACGCGGGCCGCCGGCATCACCGAGGGTATCCAGCACCGGGCATGTCCAGCGTCTTGCGTGTCCAGCGTCAACACGGCGGGTGGACGTGGGGGCATGTAGCCGTATCGCAAGTCCTTGAATCGGGAAACGCTGCCCATAGATTTCCGGCATGCGCTGCAGGCAACACCAGCCGCCGCGCGCGAAAAACCGAACCCATTGACCCGATCCAGGAGACAAACATGAACCACCTGCCAGTGTACGACCCCCTTGCGCGCGCCGCATTCGACCAAGTCGTGCGCGGATTCTTCGGTCCGTCGCGCGTCGAGAAGAGCGGACGTGCGATCCGCATCGACGCCAGCGAAACCGACACAGCATTCTTCGTGCGCGCCGAGGTTCCGGGCGTGCGCAAGGAAGACATCCAGGTCACGATCGACGGCGGCGAAGTGACGATCGGCGCCGAAGTGAAACACGATACCGCCGCTCGCGAAAACGAGCGCGTGCTGCGCAGCGAGCGCTACGAAGGCGCCGTGTATCGCAGTTTTGCATTCACCAGTGACATCGACGAAGCCGCGAGCGAGGCGAAGTACGAGAACGGCGTG
>JBDTJK010000326.1:0-5355 GCA_039935875.1 Casimicrobiaceae bacterium | reverse complement strand
ACGCCGTGCCGCATCGTGGATCGCATCCGCGACCCCATCCTGTTGCAGCGCGAGCAGTGCCAGCCGATTGTTGCGGCAGTCGTAGTCGCGCCACGCCGGGGGCCACGCGATGTCCTCCACCGCCGCGGCACGGCCGATCCATGTCGCGATGTCCGCAGCCGGTGCAAAGTCATTGCGCGCGAGCCCACTGCGTTGCGCGGCCAGCGCAGACTCGTGTGCCCGCCATCCGGCGCCACAGCAAGTGACGAGCGTCGACGCGTGCATGTATAGCGGCGCCGTGTGCATATCGGTGCCCATGCCGGCGCTCATGCCGGCGCTCGTGCCGGCAGCGCCTCGCGCGGCGGCTGTCGCACCACCAGCGCGCAGGCAAGCAGCGTGAACAGCGTTCCGCCAAGCACGGTGAGGCCGATTGCGTGCAGTACCGGAATCAGCGACGTGGCCATCGTGGCAAAGGCGAATGCCGTGGTACCGCTGACCAGTGCCAGCGTCACCAGCAGATCGCGCAACGCGTCGCCGTTGGTGGCGGCGGCCTGCGCGAACAGCGCGTAGTTGACGCCTATACCGACCACCAGCATCAGCGCGATCAAGTGGAACAGCGACAGCCCGCCACCAAACGCAATCACGCACAACGCGCTCCAGCTGGCCCCGAGCAGTGCGGGCGCGATCGCGACCGCGGCTGCGCGTGGCGAGCGCAGCCCGATCGCGAGGATCACGCCGATCGAGAGCGCGCCGGCGATGATCGCGGCGAGCGTCCGCACACGAAACTGCGCCAGCATCCGTGTGGTGCGTTCGCGCAAGTCGACATAAGTCGCAGGCTGCGCGGCGGCCGCCAGGCGCGCCGCCAGCGAAACTGCGTCGCGGACCCCGCGCAACGGGATGATCGACCAATCGCCTCCCGCGTCGTGGCGCAGCAGCGCCGCGATGCGCAGGCCGATGCCGGTGCCGGCAAACGCAGCGGGTTCAAGCGCCGCTGCGTCGCGTGCATGTGCGACATCACGCAGGAAAGGCGCAAACGCGTCCGCACGAAACGGCGAGCCGACCATCGCCTGCGCCAGCCGGTCGCGCAGCTCAGCCGCGTCGGGCAACGCCGCCACGCGCGCCCGCTGGGTAGCGACGCTCGGCAGATAGCGGGTGACATCGTCGTAGCCTGCCAGCACGCCTGCCGCGACAGCGGCATCGAGCGTCGGGCGCAACGCCTCGGTGCGCTGCAATGCCTGTTGCACGTTACTGGCATGCACCAACGCGAAGCGGCTCGCGTCAGGTGCACCGACGCCAAGCCGCAGCGATTGGTCGAGCGCAATCGCGCCGGCCGGCAACGGACTCATCCGCGCCGGGTCGTCGTCCCACGGCGAATGCCGCGCCGCACAGATCGCCAGCACCAGCGTGATCGCCGCGCAGACAGCGGCCCGATACGAACCGCGGATCCGCGGCCATGTGCGCGCAGGTCGTGCAGCGGCCGCGCGAAAGCGCCAGCCTTGCGGCGCCAGCCGCGGCACGACCAGCCACGCGACGATACCCGACGCGACGATGCCGACCGAGGTCAGCACGCCCAGCTGCACCAGTCCGTCCACGCCCGACGCGAGGAACGCGAGCGCGCCGACAGCGGTGGTGAGCACCGCGAGCACGAACGGGCACCGCATTTCGCGCTGCACGTCGGACAGGCGCCGCGAAGCGTGCATGCGCGTCAGCACATAGCTCGGGTAGTCGACCGCCTCGCCGATCAGCGTCATGCCGAAGGCGAGCGTGATTGCATGCACGTTGCCGAAAGCCGCGGTAACGGCGCACAGGCCGGCGACGAGCCCGGCGACCGCAGGCAACGCGCACAGCAGCACGATCGGCAACGACCGGTAGGCAATCAGCAGGATGCCGACAATGCCGAACGCCGCAATCCACGACACGCGCGCCGCGTCCGCCGCGATCGACGTTTCGCTGGCGGCCGCCATCAATCCCGGGCTCGAATACTCGATCGTCTGCGCCGGATCGGTGCGGACGTGGGCGAACGCGGCGTCCAGCGCCGCCGCTGCCGCATGCTGGCCCTGGGCATCGGCGGCGCTCGCATGCGTCTGCGCGATCAGCATTGCGTGCGCGCCCTGGGCGTCGAACCACACGCCAAGCTGGCGCTGCGCTCCGCTGGTGGACTGCAGCCCGGCGAGCAATGCGAGTGTCTCGCCCGTCGGATCATCCGCGACGAAGCGCTTCTCGAACATCGCCATGCTGCTCGCGAGCGCCACATACCGCTCGCGCAATGCGTCACGCAGCGCGACAACGCTCATGTGCGCCGCGGCGTTGGGCGCCAGGACGTAGCGCGCCGCGTGCAGTGCCGGCAGGTCCGCCATGCCGGACGCAAGGCTGCCATTGCTCACGTAGTCGAAACGCGCGTCGGCGACAAGCGCCGCGCGCAACGCTTCACTGGTCGCTGCGAGCGCATCCGCACCGCTTCCGCCGATGCGCATCAGCACCACTCGCGCCGCGGGGCTGTCACGCAACTGTCGCGCGAAGAACTGCTGCTCGGCATCACCGCCATGCGGCAGAAACGCGACAAAATCACGATCGACGTGCATTCGCAGACCGAGAAACACCGCAGCCGCGGCGAAACCGAGCACAAGCACCAGCGCCGTGCGCGTGCGCTCGGTCATTGCGGCCCCGCCAACACCGTGATGTCCATCACCGCGTCGTCGCCGCCCGCCTCGCGCATCTCGATCCGCCGCACGGCGTCACCGCCGCCTTCAATGACGATCAGCGCGATCTGCGCGCGCAACAGCTCGCCGCGCGGCACCAGTTCCAGTTTCCAGTTACCGGCTGTGCCCGACAGCGAGGGCGCGAAGTATTTCGACAGCGCCGGAATGTCGCCTGCCAGCGTGGCGCGCACGCTTTCAGTCCACGCCAGCAGCAACGGCTCGCTGTCGAGCGCCAGCGTGCGCTCGCCGGCGGGCGTGCGAAGGTGTAGCGTCGAGCCGTCGATCACCAGTTCTTCCGCCCGCGGCGTGACGATGCTCATCTGCAGATGGTCGGGGCGCCGGTAGCGCAGCGTCCCTGCGCGCACGATCGGGGCGCTCAGCGCAGCCACGTGACGCGTTTCGATG
Organism: Casimicrobiaceae bacterium; assembly: GCA_039935875.1. GTDB lineage: Bacteria > Pseudomonadota > Gammaproteobacteria > Burkholderiales > Casimicrobiaceae > VBCG01. The sequence goes on along the minus strand of JBDTJK010000326.1, from coordinate 2,272 downwards.
AAACGCGCGGAGCTTTCGGTCACGCGCTGGCGGACAGCGGCCAGGTCGGCCAGGTCGAACGCCCGTGCCGGCGCAATAGATGCGGCGAGCAGCAGGCCGGCGGCGAGCGAGCGCAGCCACGCTCCGATTGCGGCACGCGCAGCCATCCGGCGCATGGCGCGGTCGACGACGTCACGCCTCGTCATCGGTCGCAGCCCAGAAGTCGTAGAAATTGAACCAGTTGTACGGCGCGTCCTTGCACGCAGCCTCGAGCCAGCGCGCGTAATCGCGTACCGCGCGGTCGACCACCGCTGCACCACGAGTGCTGCGGTCGATCGGCATCGACGTGAATCGCACCCGATAACGACGCTGGCCAAGCCATACCGAATGAAACAGGATCACCGGCACTGGCAACGCCGCGGCGAGCCGGAACGGACCGCGTGCGAACGTGGCCGCGCTGCCGAGAAACTCGCAAGCACAAAGATCAGCGGCGCGCATCGAACGGTCCGCCAGCAGTCCGACTCCGTGGCCAGCGGCGAGTGCATCGCGCACACGCAACATCGTGTCGCACTCGCCGAGCACGATCACGTTCCGGTCGGCCGCGCCGTCGACGGCCCGGATCGTGGCGCCGACCTTGCGCGCATTGTGCGGATGCATCAGCACGTCGATCGGCATGTCGGGAACAGCGCGCGCCAGCACGCGCGTCAGCTCGAAGCTGCCGAAGTGGGCGCCGATCAGCAGGCAGCCGGCGCCCGCACGCATCGCCGCTTCGACGCATTCGACGCCTTCGAGTTGCAGAGAATAGTCGTCGAGGTGTCCGGACAGCCAGAACACGCGATCGAGGATCGTCGTGGCGAAGCACAGGTAGTGGCGATACACATCGGCAAAGCCCGCGCGCCGGCCGAGAACGCGCGACAGGTAATCGCGCGATGCGCGACGCGCGGGACCCGAAAAGACAATGAAATAGATGCAGATCACGGGCAGCAGCGCGCGCGCGGCGCCACGGCCGAACAGCAATGCGATCCGCGTCAGCAGCCACATCAGTGCCAGCGACCCGCGCTCGGCCTGGCGCCGCCACAGCGGTGTGCTGTGCGCGGTCAATGGTGCGATTCCAGCGCTGCCGCCGCGGACTGCGGTTCGCAGCGCAATACGCCGCTGACGCAGGTCAGTCCAGCGACGGCAATCGTGAAGACAACGCGCCGCGGGTCCGCCAGGTCCGCATGGATCGTGCACTCGTCATCGGGCACCACGGAGCGCACGAATTTCGCGCTGTCGCAAGCGATGACGCGATAGCCGCACGCGACCAGTGCGCGTTCTACCGCCGCCAGCAGCAGCGCGCCTGGCACGATCGGGTGTCCTGGAAAGTGTCCGGCAAATGCCGGATGCGAAAGTGGAAAGGCGAGCGCTTCGCAGATCGCCGGGCCCTTGCGCGTGCCGGCGGTGCAGCGTTCCGCGTGGCGGTCATCCGCCATCGGCGCGCCTGCGGATTGCGACGCCGGCGCAGCGATTGCCAGCAACGTTGCGCGCGCCAGCTTGCCCTGCGCATCGCGCGGCAGCTCGGCGACCATGTGCAACGGCCGTGGCAGGAACGCGGGGTCGACACGCTGCGCCAGCGCCGCCAGCAATTGCGCTCGCGTCAGCGCCGGCGCGACGGCGACTGCCGCCACGCGTTCGGGTTCGCCATCAGGCAGGAAAAACGCACCATCGCACACTCCTTCGACCGCCAGCAGGTGATCGTCGAGTGCGCGCAGCGTCGAGCGCTTGCCGGCCACCTTCACCATGTCGCTGCGGCGTCCCAGCAGCAGGAACGCACCGGCGGGGCTCGCGCAAGGCTCGACCCGGTCGTCAAGCAGCATGGGCGGATCCGGCATGCGGGCCACGGTGGCTTCCTCGTCGGCGAGGAAGCGCAGTTCGACGCCGGGCGCAGGCATGAACGCGGCCTGCACGGCGGCGCGGCGCGTCGCCATCACTCCACATTCGGTGTTGCCGTAGACTTCGTCGACGCGCGTGTCCCATTCGCGTTCGACCTGCGCGGCGAGTGCCTGCGTCAGCGGCATCGTCGCCACGATCACGCGCTCTATCGCTCCCTTTGCGACCGCATGCGCGCGCTGGAACGCCGAAAGCTGCAACGGCGTGGTCGCCAGCCACAGCGGTGCGCATATCGGCGGCACGCCGGCGATCAGTGCACGCAAATCGGCCGGCAGTTGCGGACGATCGGTGCACAGCGGGTAGCCACAATGCATGGCCGCCATCAGGTTCGTCTCGAGTCCGAACATGTGGTGGCAGTCGACGG
>JBDTJK010000325.1:0-5271 GCA_039935875.1 Casimicrobiaceae bacterium | reverse complement strand
TGGTCAAGATCGGAATCGTCGAATGTGCGCACGATCACTGGCAACTCCGGCCGCTGGAACTGCACCTGGTGCAGGATCTTCAGCGCCTGCGGCGTATCCGCAAACGTTATGCACAACGCGCGCGCCTTCATGAGTCCGGCGGCGAGCAGCGTTTCGCGGCGCGACGCATCGCCGAACACGACATTGCTGCCGTCAACCGCGCCTTCGCGCACCCGCTGCGCGTCGCTGTCGAGGGCGATGAATGGAATCTGCTCGGCTTCCAGCAACCGCGTCAGGTTCTGTCCGCTGCGTCCGAAGCCGCACACGATCACATGGTCCTGGCGCGCCATCGTCTTGACCGCGATCGACGTGATCTGCGCGGCGCGCGCCAGCCAATCGTTGGCGGTGAAGCGCTTGACCAGCGGATCACCGAGCTGGATCACCAGCGGCCCGGACAGCATCGACAATACCATCGCCGCCAGCACGATCTGCGCGGTGGTGGCGTCGAGCACCTCGTTGACATTGGCCAGCGTCAGCATCACCAGCGCCAGCTCGCCCGCCTGCGCGACGTAAAGGCCGGTACGGATCGCGGTCGCGCGCGGCGCGCCGAACAACCGCGACAGGCCGCTGACCAGCAGCAGCTTGCCGACCCCGGGTACCAGCATGAGTATGAGCACCAGTCCGAGATTGGCATACACGACGCGCAGGTCGAGCGACATGCCCACGGTGACGAAGAACAGGCCGAGCAGCACATCGCGAAACGGCGCGACATGCTCGTCGACTTCATAGCGAAACTCGGTTTCGGCGATCAGCATGCCGGCGATGAATGCACCGAGCTCCAGCGACAGGCCCGCATATGCCGTCAGCGATGCAAGGCCGAGCGTCACCAGCAGCAGGTTCAGCATCGACAATTCGGTCGAACGCAGGCGCGCGATCAACTGGAACCAGATGCGCATCGGCTTCTGGCCGAAATAAAGGATGATCGACAGCACCGCCACCGCCTTCACCGCAGCCCAGCCGAGCCGTTCCATCATCTCCTTGCCCGGATGCGCAAGGGACGGGATGATGATCAGGAACGCGACCACCGCCAGGTCCTGGAACAGCAGGATCGCCATCACGTCGCGGCCATGCGGCGTGCCGAGCTCGTTGCGCTCGGCCAGCATCTTCGAGGCGATCGCGGTCGAGCTCATCGCCAGCGCGGCACCGAGCACCAGCCCGACCTGCCAGCTGCCGTAGAACCACCAGAACGCGCCGAGCGCAACCAACGTGGTCACTGCAACCTGGGTGAAGCCGAGCCCGAACACCGCGCGACGCATCGCCTTCAACTGCGGCAAGCTGAATTCGAGACCGATCGAGAACAGCAGGAACACGATGCCGAACTCGGCGAAGAAGCGGGTGCTTTCGTTGTCGGGTATCCAGCGCAATCCGAACGGTCCGACTGCGATGCCGACCACCAGGTAGCCCAGGATCGCCGGCAGCCGCGAGACGCGGCACGCCACGACCACCACCACCGCGCACGCGAGCAGAACCAGTATCGATTGCAGGGTGTGCGGCATCGTCGTCCGTCGTCGTCCTTGTTCGGCACCGGCGCGGCGCACGAACTTCGCGCGCTGCGTCACCGGCAATCGGTCCGCCGCCCCGCCGCAGCGGGCGGCAGCGGCCCCCCTGCGCCAAAGTTACCACGCAAATGTCGCAGGTATACTCGCCGGCGTGACCAAATCGCCACGAAATGTCGACGGCGCGCGCGCGCTGAACCTCGCCCGCGACGTGCTTGCCACCGAGGCTCGCGCGATCACCGCGATGTCCGCGCGGTTGTCAGATTCGTTCGTGTCCGCGGTCGCGCTGCTGCTGTCGTGCGAGGGTCGCGTCGTGGTTTCCGGCATCGGCAAATCGGGGCACGTTGCGCGCAAGCTTGCGGCGACGCTGGCGTCGACCGGGACGCCCGCATTTTTCGTGCACCCGGCGGAGGCGAGCCACGGCGACCTCGGCATGATCACCCCCGACGACGTCGTCGTGATGCTGTCGAACTCCGGCGAGACGGACGAGTTGACGCTGTTGTTGCCGCATATCAAGCGCCAGGGTGCGAAGGTGGTTTCGATCACCGGCAACGACCGGTCGTCACTGGCGCAGAACGCCGACGTGCACCTCGATGCGGCGGTTGACGCCGAGGCGTGTCCACTCGGTCTCGCGCCCAGCGCCAGCACGTCGGCGGCACTGGCACTGGGCGATGCACTGGCGCTGGTGTTGCTGGACGCGCGCGGATTTTCCGCCGACGATTTCGCGCGCTCGCATCCTGGGGGACTGCTCGGCCGCCGCCTGCTGGTCAAGGTGTCCGATGTGATGCGCACCGGCGCCGCATTGCCGATCGTGAGCTTCGATGCGACGCTTGCCGAGGCGGTGGTGGAGATGACGGGCAAGGGCATGGGAATGACCGCCGTGGTCGGCGCCGGCGGTCACGCGGTCGGCATATTCACCGATGGCGACCTGCGGCGCTCGATATCCAAGATCGATCACGCGACGACGATGCCGATCGCCGACCTGATGTCGCGCACGCCGCGCACGATCGGTGCCGAGCGCATGGCGGTCGACTGCGTGGAGCGGATGGAGCAGTCGCCGCGCGTGACCAACCTTCTGGTCACCGACGGCGCCGGGCGGTTGATCGGCGCGGTGCACATGCACGACCTGTTCCGCGCCCGCGTGGTATGACACCCGAATTCACCGCGCGCCTTGCGGCGATCCGCCTGCTGACACTGGACGTCGACGGCGTACTCACCGATGGCCGCGTGTACGTGGACGACGACGGCCGCGAAAGCAAGGCGTTCTATGCACCCGATGGCATGGGCATCCGCATGCTGCAGCGCGTCGGCGTGACGGTTGCGCTGATCACCGGCAGCTCCGCGCCTGCGGTTGCGCATCGTGCGCGGAGGCTGTCCATCGAACACGTGTTGCAGGGCAACGACGACAAGCTGCCGGGATGGCGAATGCTGGTCGAGCACCTCGGTTACGACGCGACGGCGTGCGCGCACATGGGTGACGACATCAACGACCTGCCGCTGATGCGCGCCTGCGGCGTGGCCTTCAGCGTCACGCATGCACCACCGATCGTGCGCGAGGCGGCGCATTGCATCGCGCAAGCGCCGGCGGGCCTTGGCGCGGTGCGCGAAGTATGCGAGCGGATCCTCGAAGCGCGCGGAGTGCTGGCCGAATCACTGGCCTGTTTTTGACCGCCGCGGCGAATCAGCCCCTTCCTTCTGGGCGATAATCGTCGGCATGCACGCCACGCCTTCGCGCTTTGCCGCGATCCATTTCCCGGAACGGCTAGCCTGACATGGACGCGTCCCGAGGATTGCTCGATCGGCTGGCGTCATGGTCGCCGGTGCTGCTGCTCGGAAGCCTCGCCGCGTTGACCTACTGGCTCGACGCGCAGATCGCGGCGCCGCTACAACGCGCGGATGGCAGCCATCGGCACGACGTCGACATCTACGTCGAAAACCTGCGCGCCGTCAGCTACGGCACCGACGGCATGCCGCTGCAGTTGCTGTCCGCCGCGCGCGCCGATCACTACCCCGACGACGACACGACAACGCTGACGAAGCCGGACCTCGTATTGAAGGATCCCAAGCAGCCGACGTTCGCCGTCACCGCGGATTCGGCGAAGATCGCGGGTAACCGCAACGATATCTGGTTCAACGGGAACGTGCGCGCGAAGCGTGACGCCGCTCCTTCCGGGACGGCCGCCGCCGGCAACAGCGGCGCCATCGCGCTGACGACCGAATACCTGCATGTGATGCCACGCGAAAAACTTGCCGAGACTGACAAGGCCGTGACGATCGAGGATGCGCGTGGCATCATCCACGCCGTCGGCATGAAGCTCGACGCCGAGCGCAAGACCGTCAATTTCCTGTCGCACCTGCAAGGGACGATCCAGCCCAGCGCACTGCCCAAATGAAAAAAACCTCCTTCGCCGTGATCGCGATGGCCATCGTACTGGCCGCTTCCACTGCCTGCCGTGCGGACGACGCCGACAAGGACAAGCCCATCAATTTCTCGAGCGACACCGGAGGCTACGATCGCGCCAACGGCAACGGGGACCTGACCGGCAACGCTACGTTCACGCAAGGCACGCTGGTGCTGCACGCCGACCGCATCACGTTCAAGATGAATCCCGACAACACCTATACCGTTACCGCGTTCGGCAACCCGGTCACGTTCCGCCAGAAGCGCGAAGGCAGCGACGAGTACAACGAGGCCTACGCGCAGCGCATCGTGTACGACGGCCAGAAGCAGCTGGTCGAGCTGTTCGAGCATGCGTTGCTGAAGCAGGGCCCGACGCAGGAAATGCGCAGCGACTACATCTCCTTCAATCGCGCGACCGACGTCGCCACAATGGGCACGGCGCAGAATGCGGCAACGGCGGCGAGGCCGGTAAGCCGGGTGACAGGCGTGATCCTGCCGAAGGAAGTCAGCGCGGCCGGCAAGAGCAAGGACGACAAAGGCGGCGATGCGAAGGCGAACAGCGGCAAGGATGCAGATGCCAGGACCGGCGGCAACAGGCCCGATGCGCCGGCACCCCTTCCGCTGACGATCGACAGCGAGCTCAAGGCGAAGTGAGCCAGCTTACCGCCGTCCACCTGCGCAAACGCTATAAGGCGCGCACCGTCGTGCACGATGTATCGCTGGAAGTGGCGAGCGGCGAAGTCGTCGGCCTGCTGGGTCCCAATGGCGCGGGCAAGACGACCTGCTTCTACATGATCGTGGGACTGGTCGCGACGGACGGCGGCAACATCACGCTCGACAACGAAGACCTGTCGGGACTGCCGATCCACCAACGCGCTCGCCGCGGCCTGTCATACCTGCCGCAGGAGGCGTCGATCTTCCGCAAGCTCACGGTCGCGGAGAACGTGCGCGCGATCCTCGAGCTGGTTGAGAGCGACGGCGACGTGATCGCCAACCGCCTCGACGCGCTGCTCGAGGACCTGTCGATATCGCACCTCGCCAACGCGCCGGCCATTTCGTTGTCGGGCGGCGAGCGCAGGCGTTGCGAGATCGCCCGCGCGCTCGCCACGCGGCCACGCTTCATCCTGCTCGACGAGCCTTTCGCCGGCGTCGACCCGATCGCGGTACTCGACATCCAGCGCATCATCGGCTTCCTCAAGGAGCGCGGTATCGGCGTGCTGATCACCGACCACAACGTCCGCGAGACACTCGGCATCTGCGATCGCGCCTACATCATCAACGAGGGCAGCGTGCTCGCGTACGGCGCACCGGACGAGATTGTCTATAATGAAGCCG
>JBDTJK010000324.1:0-2553 GCA_039935875.1 Casimicrobiaceae bacterium | reverse complement strand
GCTGCAGTACGACAGCGCCGTATCCACGTCCGGCGCACCGCTGGTCGCAGGTGTCTCGCGGTCGAACAGCGCAACGTTGCGCAGGGTCCGGCCGGCAAAGCGGTACAGCCCGGTGAACCGGTAGTCGGTGGTCGAGTTGACATAGCGCAGTCCCGACCACAGTCCGCCGTTCGCCAGTGCCTGCGCCAACTTCGCTACCTTGTCTTCGGTACTGGGCGCGTTCAATCGACATTTCCTTTGATTGCGGGAACAAGCGAACCGGGAACGAAACACTTAATATTACCGGACCGTTCCGGATATATTGGCACGTCCTTGACCCCGCTGCCCGCGTACGACGGCCAGCGCGAGGCCACTGGAATCAATCTCGATTTTCCACATCGAAGGCGCTACCCATGACGACAAGGCTATCCAGCTATCGCGGATTCAGGATCCGGGCCAGCAGTTATCCGCGTGGGTCCGGCTTTGCGCCTGCCGTCGTTCTCGAGGTCGATGAGCCAGCCGAGTTCCTCGAGGAACCATTGACGCCGCCTGGTGATGGTGCCGCAACAGAAGACGAAGCGCTGGAAATGGGCGAACGCTACGCTCGAAGCGTGATCGACGCCAGGGTGCCGAAAGACGCAGTGTGACATTGAAGATGCTGTCGAGCGCTCGATCCGCGCAGAATTGCCTGTGCCCGCGCGCGGCGTGACCGGTCGCCTGCAGGTGCGCATTGGACTTGCCGCAGATCCAGTGCGTATTTACAGTGGTGCCGGCAGCGCTCTTGCGCGAAGCGGCGTCAACAGGATGCCGATCACCGTCTGGTAGGGCTCGCCTGCCAGCCGGGCGAGGCCGTATTCCGGCGGCGCGTCCGACTGTGGTTCGGCATAGCTGCCGAACGCACGATCCCACAGCGAAAAGATCTGCCCAAAATTGCGATCGATGAGCGGGCGCGTCGGACTGTGGTGCTGGCGATGGACGGCCGGCGTGACGAGGAACACGCGCAACGCCTCGATTGCGCGCGGAAATGCGACGTTCGCATGCTGGGCGAACAGCACGGCGTTGACGACGATCACGCGCGCCACCTCGATCCAAAGTGGCAAGCCGAGTACCAGATAGACGCCTATCCGACCGACAAAGACGATCGACGTTTCGACCGGATGGTTGCGCACCGCGGTTGTCACATCGACACGCAGATCGCTGTGATGGACCGAATGCAGCAGCCACAGCGGCCGCCACGCGTGCGACAGACGATGGAACCCATATTCGTAGAGGTCGATGACGACGAAAGCGATCACGACCTGCGCGGCAACCGGCAATGCCCACCGCGCGACGAGGCCACCGGGCGCATCCATCAAGTGCTCGCCGAAGCGCACGAGCCATGTGCCGACCAGCATGTCGGCAATGAGGAACACGGCGAGCAGCACACCGAAGTTGCGCAGCGCATGGCGCCGCCGCTCGGCTGCGTTGGCGAACGGACGAAGCGGCGCGCCATCCTCGCACAGCCACGCGAAGGCCAATCCGCCGGCGAAGAGACCGAGATAGACCGACGTCAACAGTGAAAGGCCCCCGGGCGTCATCGATTGGCACCCAATTTCAGGCGAACAAGCGGCGGGTCCGTGAACGTCGTTGCAACCGGCGCCGGCAATGCCGGACAGGTCATTTGTCGAACACGGTCGGAATCCGGGTTACTTGCGCAGTCGCCGTCGCACCGACCAGCCCGCAACGCCGGCGACGATCGCGATCAATGCGCTCAGCCCAACTTCGTCCAGCGTAGGCACGGCGGTGAAGAAAACCGCGCTGTTGGCGCCGGCCTGCGCGGGCAGTGCGCAGGCGCAAAAAACGAGCAATGCCGAGATTCTCATCATGGCGTTTCCCCTGTGGACGGTTGTACGGCGGCAAGCGTACACCGTCTTGCGCCGATTTGTCGACCGTTCGGCAACGCAGCTCGGCGGTCCCCCGAAATGCGCCCATAATCAAGCCGTAACGGGCGGCACCTACTTCGGAGAGGGATCTGATGAGAACACTGCGATTGGCGGTGGGCCTGATCGCACCGCTGCTGGCGCTTTTCTGCGCGCCGGGCCTGAGCCTGGGTGCATCCATCACGGGCAAGGTCGTCTTCGTCGGCCCCGTGCCGGTGGAGAAGAAGATTGACGTGACGATCGATCAGTACATTTGCGGCACGCAGAAACAGCCGGGAGACCTGTTGCTCTCGCCGCAGAAGGAGTTGAGGAACGCCGTCGTATGGATCGACAACCCGCCTCCCAACCCGGCCGCGCCAACTGCAACGGCCAGCATGCAAATGGATCAGAAGGGCTGCATGTTCATCCCGCGGGTCGTCCTCGTACCAGCAGGCGGCACCGTGGACTTTCTCAACAGCGACCGCCTCCTGCACAATATTCACGCGACGCCGAACCTCAACGTCTCCTTCAATCGCACGCAACCGAAAAGCCGGACGATCCCGATCACTTTTGCCAAACCGGAAATCATCCGCATAAGCTGCGACCTGCACTCATGGATGATCGGCTGGGTCGTGGTCACGGCGCACCGCTTTTACGCGATCACCGGCGCCGACGG
>JBDTJK010000323.1:0-3586 GCA_039935875.1 Casimicrobiaceae bacterium | reverse complement strand
AGGCGCGCCGGACGAAACACCATGACGCGGCAGAATACACGACAATATGCGTGGCGACGTGCTTCGCGAATCCCTGCATCCGGTGACTTGATGGCGACGTTTCTCTTCGCATGGAATCCCAAGCTGTGGGACTGGCCGGATTTGGCCGCCGACCGGCGCAACCTCGCGCGCAGGGGCTTCGTCGATTTCCAGTGGGCCAGCGGCCGCACACGCCAGATCGAGCCTGGCAGCCGCGCGTTCATGGTGCGCCTTGGCGTGCCGCCGAAGGGCATCATTGGCGCCGGGGTCACGCTGACCGCGCCCGAATGGGGACCGCATTGGCGCGACGACAAGATCGCGCTCGGCATACAGACGCTACACCTCGATATCCGTTGGGAGGCGCTGTTCGAAACGCCGCAGATCACGTTCGCCGAGCTGGCGGTACCTCCATTTTCCCGTTTTCGCTGGGCAACCCGCGCGTCCGGCATGCGGATTCCGGCGCACGTTGCGGATGCCTTGGAAGACTTGTGGGAGCGAAAGCTCGCCGGACACATCAACGGGACGCCACCCGCGCGGGGTTGATGCCCGTCCAGCGGCTGGCTAGGATGTGGCCTTCGGCACGCGTGGCCGAGTCCATTCGAGGATTCTCAGGATGTGCAGGAACATCAAGCTGCTGTTCAATTTCGAGCCGCCCGTCACCGACGGGTTTGCGCGCTGAACCACTGCGCATGCTCCACGCTGAGGTCGATTCATCGTGAATGCGTAGCGTCCAGGCCGGCTGCCGGCGCGCTTGCATTTGGGGGGCTTGCTGCGGCGCACTGACGCGGGCTTTCGCGTCGATTGATCACAGGGCGGACCCATTGCCCGGAAGCGAGGAACGCAGTGCCTAGACTCCGTGTGCAAAGTTTCGCCGTGTCGATCGACGGCTACGGTGCCGGGCCGAACCAGGACCTGGACAATCCGCTTGGCGTTGGCGGTGTCGAGCTGATGGAGTGGTTCTTAAACATACGCCTGTGGCGTGAAATGCATGGACTCGAGGGTGGGGAAACCGGCGTCGACAATGACATTGCCGCGCAGGGGTTTGCGGGCATCGGCGCATGGATCCTCGGGCGCAACATGTTCGGACCGGTTCGCGGGCCGTGGCCCGACCACAGCTGGAAAGGGTGGTGGGGTGACGAGCCGCCATATCACACACCGGTGTTCGTGCTGACGCACCACCCGCGGCCGCCCATCGCGATGGCGGGCGGGACCGAGTTTCGCTTCGTCACCGACGGCATCCACGCCGCGCTGGAACAGGCGTTCGCGGCCGCAGGCGGACGCGATGTTCGCGTCGGCGGTGGCGTTTCCACCGTCCGCCAGTACCTGCGCGCCGGACTGATCGACGAACTGCATCTGGCGCAGCGTCCGGTACTGCTGGGCTCGGGGGAGCACCTGCTGCACGACCTCGACCTGCGCGCTCTGGGCTACGAGTGCGCGCAGTCTGTGGCCGGCGAGCGCGCGACACACGTATACCTGCGCAAGCGCGCGTGATGCCGGCTGATGGAACGCGTGATGGCGATCACGTTCGCCCTTATGCGGAACGGGATTTCCAGATGCTGGTTGGCGCCTGGATTGCCTTTGGCGTCAGCCCTGCTCCCGAGTCGGAACCCGACGTCGAGCTGCAGTGGAACGCCGCACGCAGCTAGCGCACTTTGAAAGGTCCATTGAACATGTCACCACGCAGCGTTCGCCTGCATCGTGTCCTTCGCGCCACGCCCGAACAGATCTATCGCGCATTCCTCGACGCCGACGCGATGGCCCGGTGGCTTCCGCCAAACGGCTTCACGGGCAAGGTTCACCACATCGATGCGGTGGTCGGCGGGACCTACCAGATGTCGTTCACGCATTTCGCCACCGGCCAGGCGCACGCATTCGGCGGTGAATATCGCGAACTCGTGCCGTTCTCGCAGATCTGTTACACCAACAAATTCGACGACGCGAACCTGCCAGGCGAGATGCAGACGACGGCGACGTTGAAGCCCGTTTCGTGCGGGACGGACCTGGAGATCGTTCAGCAGGGAATTCCCGACGCGATTCCGCTCGAGATGTGCTACCTCGGATGGCAGGATTCGCTGAAGCAACTCGCCATGCTCGTCGAAGGTCCGATCGCCGGCTGACGTGCGCGGCGCGGGTTAAGCTGCTCGCAGGTCCGCTCGATCGGACATGGGGCATGCGCACGGCCAGTTTCATCGACCCGGCGGGACACGGCTGGGAAGTTGCACAACGCCTATGGAGAGTGACCAGACCATGCCTCGTTCCGCGTCCCCCAAATCGATCGCCGGGCTCATGGGCTGGGTGCTGCTGGTCGCAATCGCCGCGGTCGTGGGCGGCCTCGCCTCGGTCCATGCAGACACGTTCTACGCACAACTCGCACTGCCCGTGTGGGCGCCCCCTGCGTGGCTTTTCGCACCGGTGTGGACGCTGCTGTATGCGTTAATGGCGGTCGCGGCGTGGCTGGTATGGCGGCGTCACGGATGGCGCGGCGCACGTTTCGCGTTGCGGCTGTTCGTTGCGCAGCTCGCGGCGAACGCGCTGTGGACATGGCTGTTTTTCCACTGGCATCTTGGCAGCGCCGCGTTCGCCGAGATCCTGCTGTTGTGGGTGATGGTCGCGGGCACGATCGTCGCATTCTGGCGACTGCACAGGATGGCGGCGATTTTGTTGATCCCCTACCTCGCGTGGGTCACGCTGGCATCTGCGCTGGCGTTCTCGGCATGGAAGCACAATCCGTTGTTGCTGTCATGACGCCATCCCGCCGCTCGTTCGAGATCATATCGGGCGTCGTCGCGGGCGCGCTGCTGGCTGTCGCGTATTCGTATGCTGAAATGCTGCTTCCCGTCGTCGATCCGCCGGTTTCCGAGCTTCCGGTGACCGGCGCGTATCCGCTGCTGGTCGACGCAATCACGCTTCTCGTCGCACGCGCCGCGCCCCTGGCGATCCTGATGGCCGTGCTTGCAGCCTTCTGTTCCATGCTGCTGAAACTCTCCAGCGCCCTGTTTGCGAGGTTGGTGCTGCTTGCGTGGCTGGTGGCGGCACTGGTGGTGCTGCCCGCACTCGACGGAGCCGACTGGATGGATGCACGGATGTGGATCGCACAACTCTGGTACGCCATGCTGCCGATGCTCGCGCTGACGCTCGCACTGATGTATCTTTCCATTCGCCGATTCGGCTATCGGCAGCGCGACGACTGACGAACCCGGCCGGGGATGCAATGATCCGAAAAATATTGGCGGTCATCGGCGGTCTCGTCACCTGGACCGTGGTCGCGACGCTCTTCAACCTGGCGATACGCGTTTCCTGGCCGGATTACGCGGCCGTGGAAAAGGCGATGGCCTTCACGCCCGCGATGATGGCTGCGCGGCTCGTGCTCGGCGTACTCGCCTCGCTGTGCGCCGGCTTTGCCGCCGCATGGATCGCTCGCGGCGATCGGCGCCCGGTGTACGTCCTTGCCGCCGTGCTGCTGGCGTTCTTCCTGCCGGTCCATTACCAGCTCTGGTTGTCCTTCCCCGCGTGGTATCACGCGACGTTCCTGGTCTCGCTGGTGATCGTCACGCTGCTCGGCGGGCGG
>JBDTJK010000322.1:0-2707 GCA_039935875.1 Casimicrobiaceae bacterium | reverse complement strand
CCGATCCGGGCAACCAGTGGGTGTCGCCGTCGAATCCGTTCTATGCGAAGAACGTGCCCATTCCCTCACGCAACCTGGCACGTGCCAAGGCCCTGCTGCAGGAAGCCGGCGTGCCCAATCCGACCTTCACGCTGATGACGCCGACGACCGCCGATGCGCAGCGCGTCGCGCAGGTGGTGCAGGCGATGGTGCGGGAAGCGGGTTTCGACATGAAGATCCAGTCGACCGAGTTCGCGACATCGCTCGACCTGGCCGACAAGGGCCAATTCGATGCCTACGTTCTCGCGTGGAGCGGTCGCGCCGACCCCGACGGCAATATCTACAGCTTCGACGCCTGCAAGCAGCCGCTCAACTACGCCGGCTACTGCAAGCCGGAGGTCGACGACCTGCTGAAACGCTCGCGCACGACCGGCGACCTTGCCGAGCGCAAGAAGCTCTACGGCGAAATCGCGGCCGCGGTACTCAAGGATCGCCCGATCGTCTACCTGTTCCACCGTCATTGGCTGTGGGCCTACACGAGCAAGCTCAGCGGATTGCGCACGGTTCCCGATGGCCTGGTCCGCGTGCAGGACCTGCGCTTCCAGTAGCACCCGCCAGGCAGCCAAGCATGCCGCGTGGCCGGCCGGATCGACTGCGCGGCGCGCCGCGATGCTGACGTTCGTGGTGCGCCGCGTTGCGCAGATCGTGCCGACGCTGTTCTTCGTGTCGATCCTGATCTTCGGCCTGCAGCAACTGCTGCCCGGAGACCCGGCAATGATCCTCGCCGGCGAAGACCGCGACCCGACGGTGATCGCGCACCTGCGCGAGACGCTGAACCTCGACAAACCGCTGCCTGTGCGCTACGCGTATTGGGTGCGTGGTGTGTTGCACGGCGATCTCGGCGAATCGATACGCACGCAGCAGCCGGTGCGCACGCTGATCCTCGAAAAGCTGCCGGTGACGCTTGAGCTCGCGTGCATCGCGATGGTGATCGCGCTGGCAATCGGCATCCCGGCGGGCGTCGTATCCGCGGTGCGCCGCGGCAGCGCATGGGACTACGCCGCCAATATCGTCGCACTGTGGGGACTGTCGACACCGAACTTCTGGCTCGGGATCATGCTGATCCTGCTGTTTTCGGTAACCCTGGGCTGGCTGCCCGCATCGGGGTATGTGAGTCCGTTCGAGGATTGGCGCGCCAATCTCGCCGCAATGATCATGCCGGCCTTCGTCCTCGGCAACGCGATCGCCGCGGTGCTGATGCGCCACACGCGCAGCGCGATGCTGCAGGTGCTGTCGTCGGATTACGTGCGTACCGCCCGTGCCAAGGGCGTTCCCGAGCGCGGCGTGGTGCTGAAGCATGCATTGCGCAACGCGCTGATCCCGATCATCACGCTGGGCGCCCTCGAGTTCGGCACGTTGCTGTCGGGCGCCGTGCTGACCGAGCAGGTGTTCACCATTCCCGGATTCGGCAAGCTGATCGTCGACGCGGTGTTCAACCGCGATTACCAGGTCGTGCAGGGCGTCGTGCTGTTCACCGCGACAGCGTACATCGTGCTGAACCTGTTGGCCGACATCGCATACGCCCTCGCGAATCCGCGGATTCGCGCGCAATGAACACGCCGTCGCTCACCACCGGATCGGCACCGTCCGTGGCGCATGCAACCAATACCCGCGCGGGCCTGTTGCGGCGCTTGTCACGGCGCCCCGCCGCCGTGATCGGCTCGGTCGTGGTGGTGGTGTTCATCCTGGTCGCGCTGGCGGCGCCGGTGATCGCGCCATTCGATCCGATCGCGACCAGCTTCTCCGCTGTGCGCAAGGCGCCCAGCCTCGCGCACTGGTTCGGCACCGACGAGATCGGGCGCGACGTGCTGTCGCGCGTCATCTACGGCGCGCGCGCGTCGCTGCTTGCCGGCGTGGTGTCGGTGCTGATCTCGCTGTCGATCGGCATTCCACTGGGGCTCATCGCCGGTTACGCCGGCGGTGTCATCGACCTGCTGATTTCGCGCATGACCGATGCGCTGCTGGCCTGCCCGTTCCTGATTCTTGCCATCGCGCTGGCTGCGTTCCTCGGTCCCAGCCTGACCAATGCGATGATCGCGATCGGCATTTCGGCCACGCCGGTGTTCATCCGCCTGACGCGCGGCACGACGATCGCGATCAAGTCAGAGGAATTCGTGCTGGCCGCACGCGCGATCGGCAATTCGCCGTTGCGCATTGCATTGCGCCACGTGCTGCCCAACATCGTGCCGCCGCTGCTGGTGCAGGCGACGCTTTCGATCGCAGCTGCGGTAATCGCCGAGGCAAGCCTGTCCTTCCTCGGGCTCGGGCAACAGCCGCCCGAACCGAGCTGGGGCAGCATGCTGAACGTCGCCAAGAACTACATCGACAATGCGCCATGGATGGCCGTGTGGCCGGGACTGTCGATCTTCCTGCTGGTGCTGTCGTTCAACGTCTTCGGCGATGGATTGCGGGACGTGCTCGACCCGCGCAATGCGTGAGCATCACCTCCCGATATTCGTCAGGCCTTGGGCTTGCGGGGACTGGCGACAGCAGGCTGAGGCACCTGGGCGTTGCCGCCTTTGCCGAGCCCCGGGTCCCGATCGCCATTGCCCAATCCGGTCTCCGGATACGTGGATTGTGCATACTCGCGGGTCATGAAATCTGCCGATTCCGTGGGCGGACGGCCGGGGCTTGGGCGCTTGGGCTGGGTCTGCGGTTGAACCGAGGG
>JBDTJK010000321.1:0-3555 GCA_039935875.1 Casimicrobiaceae bacterium | reverse complement strand
AGAACCCACTCACAAAGTCGAACGAATATTCCTGACCGCGCACTCCCGTGCCGGGCAGAAATCAAGGACATACTTACCGGGTGCGCGAAGGGAGCGCCGAAGCGGAAGCTTGGTCAGTCAAAGTCAGAACCTGGGCGCTAGGCCGCTGAATGCAACTAACATGCAAAGCCACAATGGAATGAGGCCGGCCTTTGCGAATCGCCGGCCTCGTACCACAGCAGCACGCGCGGCGGCACCACCGACTGCAGATGCATCCCGAGCGCCGTGCAGGCATCCAGTACATGACGCAGCAGCCGAACACTCTCCTCGTCACGCGGGCCCGCAGCCGGGTTGAAGTGCTCATAGTCGATGGAATCCAGCAAGCGCTCGGACCATTCGTAGAGCCGATCGGCGTGCTCTCCAAAGCGCTCGAGCAACCATCCGCGCAGAGGCGAGTGCAAGCGAAGCCCTTCTTCTTCGGCCACTTCACGAGCCAGCGCGTCCGCCTCGGCGGCGACCCCGCGAAACCACTCCGTCCGCCCTGCTGCGGCATCCCGTATCACCAAGGGCGCCGGCGAACGCGCGGCGGCGAAGCGCGTGATAAACAGCCGCTCGATGCGTCGCGCATCACGCAAGCGCTCGGCCTCGATCAACAGCGCACGGTCTAGATCGAAAAAATCGAAATAGCGTCGATGCAAGGCATGCAGGCGTTGCAGGGGATTGCGCGAGAAGCCGGCCTTGAGGATGTCCTCGTCACGGCAGGGAAGCAGATAGACAAAGGTGCGGCCTCGCGAAACCACTCGCGGATATCCGCCGTCTTCATCGTCATTCATCTAACGTCCTCATTCATCAACGCGTGACATCAACAGCGGGAGGATGACGGTTCCTGAGTCAGCTATTTGCAGGAGTACCTCATGGCTAAAACCGCATCGTCAGCAACCACCGGCCTGCGAGCATTCGGCATGAATTGCACGCTCAAGCGCGGCCCGGAAACCTCGTCCACCCAGAAATTGCTCGATCAACTTCTGCGCGCATTGCGCAAGCACGGTGTGGAAAGCACGAACGTGAGAACGGTTGATCACGATATAAAGCCCGGGGTGAAAGCGGATGAAGGCGCCGGCGATGCGTGGCCTGCGCTGCGAAAACAGGTGCTGGACGCAGACATCCTGGTGCTTGCCACCCCGATCTGGATGGGTCAGCCCTCCAGCGTGGTCAAGCGAGTACTCGAACGTATGGACGCGTTTCTCGGCGAGATCGACAAACAAGGGCGTTATCCCACATTCGGTCGCGTAGCGATGGTAGCCGTGGTCGGCAATGAGGATGGCGCCCACCATGTGACGGCAGAACTCTACCAGGCGCTTGCCGACGTGGGGTTTACCATCCCGGCTGGAAGTTCGGCCTATTGGGTCGGTGAGGCAATGAGCGACGTCAATTATGGGGATCTTGATCGCACGCCTAAAGCCGTGGCCGATACCATCAAGACCTTGGCTGGCAATGCCGCCCATTTGGCGGCACTGCTCAAACAGCATCCTTACCCCGCGTCGCTGTAGCGTTCGCTGTCAGGTTGCGCCTGTGGGCGAATGGCCTGTGTCGATGTATCCAACGATCGCTTCTTCGGGAGTCACGGCAGGGTTGGGCGGCTTGATCCTGGTCGCGGGAAGCTTGGGAGCTTCTTTCTGCTTCGCCTCGGGTAGCTGATCGACGCCGCTGCGGGTAGCTCGACCGTTTTGTTGGCCAGCGCTGCCGGCCTGCGGTAAGTTGGTGTTGCCCATGAGTTGATCCTCGCCATGTGTTGGCACAGTGTTGCGCCCGCGCTGTATGCGTCGCGTCATCCGCGAGTCATGACCTGCACGATGACCGGCTGCTCCGCATGAACTGCACCGGAGTCGGGGAAGACTCAGCTCAGCGCCGTCGGTTCGTCGAACGGCAATCGTTCCGCCTGCATGTTCAGCAACACCGCATCAGCGCGAACAAGTATTTCGGGCTCGCCATCGATGGCAACGATGACGCGACCTGCATCGATTTCCTCCTGAAACTTGCGGCGTGCCGCGTCTGGTTCAGAGGTGCCAGTCAGCATGCCCATCCAGCCCCCCACGGCCGCCCCGGCAACGACCATGGCAGCGCCGGCGACGATGGGTAGCCCGATCACCGGTACGGTAACGGCCACCAAACCGCAAAGCAGGCCGGTGCCACCGCCTTGCAGCATGCCTTTGACCCCACCACGGCCAAAGTCTCCGCTGGTGTCCTGCCGGTCATCGGCGATCGCGGCGTTCTCTACATCGTGGCGGGCGATCAGCGAAATGTCAGCGTCGGGAATGCCTGCCTGACGCAACGCGTTCACGGCGGTCTCCGCCGCAGCAAGGTCAAGGGTGCTGAATACGTGCCGAGACTTCATGGTGACTCCTGAGATGGCATGCGAATGCGCGATGCATGTTCCGCATGCGGCCATGACCAATACGTGATTGCCGAGACGATTTTGCAATTCGCGTGCACGATGACGAGACGCTTTCGTGGCGCTTCCGTCACAGCCCATATCGTCAACTTGCACCACACCAATTTCCCTTAACCGGCCGCACCTCCCCCATGTGGTCGTCCCGCGCAACGTGATTGCGCATCCAGGAGAATTCCATGAACAACACTCACGACATCAAGGTCCTCAACAACCTCATCGAAACGACGCTCGACAGTGCGGACGGCTACGCCGAGGCCGCGAAGGACGCCAAGAGCACGCAGTTGGTCTCCTTGTTTCAGGCCCGCTCGGGTGAACGTCGCAACGCTGCTGCGCTGCTTCAGCAAGGCGTTCGTTCTCTTGGCGGCACACCGGAGGATGACGGCACCGTGCTGGCTTCAGCCCATCGCATGTTCATCAATCTTCGCGCCAGCCTGACATCGAATGACAACAAGGCGGTGGTCGACGAAGTCGAACGCGGTGAGGATCACATCAAGGCCAAGTTCGAGGATGCGATGAAGGATGACGATGTATCCCCGCTGACCATGTCGGTGATTTCCGACGTATACACCTCAGTACGCAGCGGTCACGACCAGATGCGCGACCTGAAACAGTCCATGCACGGTTGAACCGCTAAGGTTTCTTGAAGGTTCTACTCAAGCGTAACGATATTGGCGGGCATGAAAGTGCCCGCCTTTTTTTGCGCACCAGCGTTGCTCGAATCAGGGCAATGTGCAGCACCCTGCGCAGGGTTGACGTAACGCTATCGCGGACATGCTCCTGCCTGTCACTCGGAAGCTGGCCGAAGACCCGCGCCTTGCGCGTCAACTGGCCTTGCGCTTGCTGGCCTTGCTTGTGCCCTTCCGTACGGGCTTCTTTTTCTTGCCACCCGAAGCGGGTTTGGCAGTGGCAACCTTGGCTGACGCCTTCCTCGGTGCCGTCTTGGCGACCTTCTTGACCGCACCCTTCTTGGCCGGTGTCCGTTTGTTGCTGGCGAGACTCTTCTGCAGCAGTGCCATGAAGTCGACCACGTTGGTGCTGGCATTCTCAGGCGTTTCGCCCTCGTCATCGTCGACAGGGGTAACAACGCCTTTTGACTTGAGACGCTGCTCGATCACCTTGCGCAA
>JBDTJK010000320.1:0-10707 GCA_039935875.1 Casimicrobiaceae bacterium | reverse complement strand
GCCAGCGAGCGCGTATCGGTCAGCGTGGCCGACGGCGACAGGTGTTGCATGTCCGCGCAGCCGGCCAGCATCAACGCGAACGCCAAGGTCGCTAGCAGACGCGCACCTCGAGCGAAGCTTACAGGCGTACGCGCGCGGCGGCGCAAGTCGTTGCCAAAGCTGTCGATGCCTAGGCAACTATTGGTGCAAAAAAAAGCGCTCATCGGTTGGCCAGCATCCTTTCCAGCAGACGCTCCAGTGCGTCGACATCGGTATGCGTGAATCCGCGCAGGAATCGGCGCTGCACGGCGTCCTTGGTCACGGCAAGCTGGGGATAAAGCGCGCGCCCGGCCGCCGTCATCTCGAGATTGACCGAACGCCTGTCGTCCGGATTGGGGCGACGGCGAATGAGCCCCTTTTGCTCCAGGCGGTCGAGCATCCGCGTCATTGCGCCAGGGTCGTAGGAAATGCCCTTGCACAATGCGGATGCGCAGTCCGCTTCGCCGGTCGCCAGCGTGGCCAGCACGATCAATTGCGCGGCCGAAATGTCGAACGGCGCGAGTTCGCGGTCGAGCGCGTCCATCAATTCGACGCGCACCCGATTGACCAGGCGCCCGATCTTGATCGGCAGTTTCGCAACCTTGGCTTCGGCGCGAAGTTCGTTGGAAGCATGGGTTGAGCTCATCGTTCGCGGATTATATAGCCTAGGCAGTAATTGTCAAGGCTGTTATTTCAGGAGCGTGGCGAATGGCGCATCATTCGTCTCCGGAGTCCCGAGAAGGCCGGGCTTCCCACCTTTTCGAGGACATCGCGGATGGAGCACGAAAACATCGAGGGTCGCGCGCTTTCGCACATCGAGAGCCTGGTCTCCGAAGAGCACAGGCTGTTCGGCAAAGGCAGGCTGGGCGACGAGGGCAGCCTGCGTCTGAAGGCGGTCCAGGCGAAACTCGACCGCTACTCGGACTTGCTGCGCCAGCGCCGCGCCACGGCCGAAACCGGCCACGACCCCAAGGACGCGAAACTGCGCCCGCCGGACGTCGTCGAAAACTACGAAGGCTAGAAATCCCGATGGCTACCCGTGGATTCAGCGGACGTCGACCGGCGAGCGCGGAGGCTACGCGGCACAACGCAGTTACTCCCTCGCGGCCGCACCCGGCGCCGCACAGGTGGAACTCACGATCGAGCGCCTCGACGACGGCGAGGTATCGCCCTATTTCCACGATGTTGCGCGGGCCGGTGACACGCTCGAGGTGCGCGGTCCGCTCGGCGGGCATTTCGTGTGGCGCGCGGATGACGGCGGTCCGTTGCTGCTGGTCGGCGGCGGCTCAGGGATCGTGCCGCTGGTGTCCATCGCGCGCCACCGCGCGAACGTCGCGCCAGCCACCCGCGCGCTGCTGGTCTACTCGGCGCGCAGCCATGACGAGGTCATCTACCGGGACGAACTCCTTGCAATGGACGCCGGCGACGAGGCATTCGCGCTGCTGCTTGCGACGACACGCGAGTCCCAAAAGCGCGCACAGGACATCGGGCGGCGCGTCGACCGCAAAGAGTTGCGTGCGGCATTGGCTCGATGGGGCCAGGTGCCCCGCCACGCGTTTGTGTGCGGCTCGAATGCGTTCGTCGAGTCGCTGGCGAGCCACATGGTCGACGAGGGCGTCGCGGCCGCACGCATCCGCACCGAACGCTACGGCAGCAGCGGCAGCTGATTGGCAGCCCGGTCGCAACCCAAGCGATGAACGAATTGCTGGTCTTGTGGCCGGCGTGCACACGAGCCCAACACCAGCAGCGCCAGTCGCGTCTTGACAGCCGCGCGCCGCGTGCCGACACTTGCGGCGCACCACGCGGCTGCCAACGAGCGGTGAACTGCAGCCTTGTGCGAGACCGCGTCCCGCTTAACGGAAATTGATCGGCGCTCGCGCTACGCTGCAACGGGCAAGGCCGCAGCCGGCGAACCAACATGGCGGCCCCATGACGAGCGCGTTGCGGCAATCCCGGTCCGCCAACCCAAACTCACCCACGGATGCCCATCGATGACCCGCACTCCCGACACGTTGCGCAGCGCACGCTGGTTCACCCCCGATGACCTGCGGGGTTTCGGCCACCGCTCGCGAATGATGCAGATGGGCTACTCGCCTGTCGACTGGGTCGGCAAGCCCGTGATCGCGATTGTCAACACCTGGTCGGACATCAACCCTTGCCATGCGCATTTCCGCGAACGCGTGGCCGAAGTGAAACGTGGCGTGCTGCAGGCCGGCGGCTTTCCGATGGAATTGCCGGCCATTTCGCTGGCCGAAGTGTTCGTCAAACCCACGACGATGCTCTACCGCAACATGCTGGCGATGGAGACCGAGGAGCTGTTGCGCAGCCATCCGGCCGATGGCGCCGTGCTGATGGGCGGTTGCGACAAGACGACGCCGGGCCTGCTGCTCGGTGCGATCAGCGCGGGCCTGCCGTGCATCTACATGCCGGCAGGACCGATGCTGCGCGGGAACTGGAACGGTCACGTGCTGGGCTCCGGCTCGGACGTATGGAAATTCTGGGACGAGCGCCGCGCCGGCGTCATCGGCAAGGACGAGTGGGTCGCGATCGAAGGCGGCATCGCGCGCAGCTACGGCACGTGCATGACGATGGGCACGGCCGCGACGATGACCGGGATTGCCGAAGCGATCGGCATGTGCCTGCCCGGCGCGTCGTCGATACCTGCGTCCGACTCGGCGCACGGCCGCATGGCTGCCGACTGCGGCCGGCGCGCCGTCGACATGGTGTGGGAGGATCTGACGCCGGCGCGCATTCTCGATCGGGCGTCGTTCGACAACGCGATCACCGTGGCGATGGCGATGGGATGCTCCACCAACGCGATCATCCACGTGGTCGCGATGGCGCGTCGCGCCGGCGTCCCGCTGTCGATCGACGACTTCGACGCCGCCAGCCGCAAGGTGCCCGTGCTCGCCAACATCCGGCCGAGCGGCGACAAGTACCTGATGGAAGATTTTTACTATGCGGGCGGCATGCGCGGCCTGCTATCGCGCCTGACACAACACCTGCGGATGGAAGCGATGACGGTGACCGGACGCACGCTCGGCGACAACATCGCCGGCGCGCAGGTATACAACGACGATGTCATTCGCCCGCTCGACAATCCAGTGTACGCCGAAGGTGCGCTGGCGGTGCTGCGCGGCAATCTTGCGCCTAATGGCTGCGTGATCAAGCCGAGCGCGTGCGCGCCGCACCTGCTGCGCCATACCGGACTCGCGCTGGTGTTCGACGACTACCCATCGATGAAGAAGGCCGTCGATGATCCCGATCTCGACGTGACGCCCGACCACGTGATGGTATTGCGCAACGCCGGTCCCCAGGGGGGCCCAGGCATGCCGGAATGGGGAATGCTGCCCATCCCCACCAAGCTCGTGAAGCAAGGCGTGCGCGACATGCTGCGGCTGTCGGATGCGCGGATGAGCGGCACCAGCTACGGCGCATGCGTGCTGCATATCGCGCCGGAAGCGTACATCGGGGGGCCGTTGGCGCTGGTACGCACCGGCGACAGCATCACCGTCGACGTGCCGGCGCGCAGCATCCACCTGAACGTTGCCGCCGATGAACTCGCACGGCGGCGCAAGGCCTGGACGCCGCCGCCGGCGCGCTATGAGCGCGGCTACGGCTGGATGTTCAGCCGCCACATCGGGCAAGCCGACGACGGCTGCGACTTCGACTACCTGACGACCGATTTCGGCGCCGCGGTGGCGGAGCCCGATATTTTCTGACCTGCGTGCACCTGCGCACCACCCGTCGCCCTCATGTCCTCCACCGAACGCACGACCGTGAACCCGCTCGACACCAAGATTCGCGACCAGTTGAAAGCCGTCAGCACCGCTACAATCTGCACCACGCTGTTCAAGCACGGCTTGCGCAACGCATTCATCCAGGATGTGCACCCGCTGAATCCCGCACTCGGCAACATGGTGGGGCCGGCATTCACGTTGCGCTACATCCCGGCGCGCGAAGACCTGAACCCGATCAGCGTGTTCGAGGATCGCAAGCATCCGCAGCGCGTCGCGGTCGAAACCTGTCCCGAAGGCGCGGTGATGGTGATCGACAGCCGCAAGGACGCGCGTGCGGCGTCGGCGGGGTCGATCCTCGTCACCCGTTTGTGGAAGTGCGGCGTCGCCGGCGTGGTGACCGATGGTGGATTCCGCGACTCGCCGGAAATCGCGCGGCTGGCGATTCCCGCCTACCATCACCGGCCCAGCGCACCGACCAACCTGACGCGCCACCAGGCGATCGACATCAACGTGCCCATCGGCTGTGGCGATGCCGCGGTGTTTCCCGGCGACATCGTGGTGGGCGATGCAGAAGGCGTCGTCGTGATACCAGCCCACCTTGCCGCCGACATCGCCGGCGAAGCGACTGCGATGACGGCATTCGAGGACTTCGTCACCGAACGCGTCAACCAGGGCAAATCGATCCTCGGCCTGTATCCTGCAACAGATGCGCAGACGCGCACCGACTTCGCGGCGTGGCGCCGGGCCAACGGCCGCTGAACAACCAGGAAATCTTATGACTACGCATGCCAACTACATCGCCGGGGAGTGGCTTGCCGGCAACGGCGCACCCAACGTCAACCCTTCCAACACCGATGACGTGATCGGCGACTACTCGCGCGCCAGCGTGGCAGACACCGAACGCGCGATCGCCGCCGCGCGTGCGGCGTTTCCGGCATGGTCGCGTGCGGGCATCCAGCAGCGCCACGACGCGCTGAAGAAGATCGGCGATGAAATCCTCGCGCGCAAGGAGGAGCTGGGACGCCTGCTGTCGCGCGAGGAAGGCAAGACGCTGCCTGAGGGCATTGGCGAAACCGCGCGCGCCGGCCAGATATTCCTGTTTTTCGCCGCCGAATGCGTGCGCCTCGCCGGCGACAAGATCGCGTCGGTGCGACCCGGCGTCGATGTCGAGATCACGCGCGAGCCGATGGGCGTCGTCGGCATCATCGCGCCGTGGAATTTTCCGGCGGCGATTCCGGCGTGGAAAATCGCGCCGGCGCTGGCCTATGGGAACTGCGTCGTGTTCAAGCCGGCCGACGCGGTGCCGGGCACCGCGCACGCGCTGGCCGAGATCATCGCCCGCGCAGGACTTTCCGCAGGCGTGTTCAACCTCGTCATGGGGCGCGGCTCGGTGGTCGGGCAGGCGATGCTCAACCACGCGGGTATCGACGCCATCACGTTCACCGGCTCGGTGGCGACCGGCCAGAAAGTCGCGGCAGCGTGCGTGGCGGGAATGAAGAAATTCCAGCTCGAAATGGGTGGCAAGAATCCGCTGGTGGTCGTCGACGATGCCGATCTCGGCGTGGCGGTCGAATGTGCGATCAACGGCGCGTTCTTTTCCACGGGCCAGCGCTGCACGGCGTCGTCGCGGC
Source organism: Casimicrobiaceae bacterium (assembly GCA_039935875.1). GTDB lineage: Bacteria > Pseudomonadota > Gammaproteobacteria > Burkholderiales > Casimicrobiaceae > VBCG01. Next base: position 5,318 of record JBDTJK010000320.1, on the reverse strand, counting down.
TGATCGTCACCGACGGCATTCACGACCGCTTCGTCGCCGCGATGATCGAGCGGATGCAGAGCCTGACCGTCGGCGATGCGCTGGATGCGGCGACACACATCGGACCGGTGGTCGACCAGGGACAGCTGGCGCAGGACGAGTCGTATATCGACATCGGCCGCAGCGAAGGCGCGACGCTTGCTTACGGCGGTGAGCGCCTGACCCGGGCCACGCCGGGCTTCTACCTCGCACCGGCGCTGTTCACCGACGTGGCACCGGCCATGCGCATTGCGCGCGAGGAAATCTTCGGTCCCGTGGCCGTGGTGCTGCGCGTGCGCGACTACGAGGCCGCCCTCGCGGCCGCCAACGACACGCCGTTCGGCCTCGCCAGCGGCATCTGCACGCAGAGCCTCAAGCACGCGTCGCATTTCAAGCGCAACGCCGAGGCCGGCATGGTGATGGTCAACCTGCCGACTGCCGGCGTCGACTATCACGTGCCGTTCGGCGGCCGCAAGGCGTCAAGCTATGGCCCACGCGAACAAGGTCACTACGCCGCCGAGTTCTATACGCAGGTGAAGACAGCGTATACGCTGCCCTAGCGCCGCGCATTCGACGGCGCCACGGGCAGCGCGCCGCTAATCGTGCTTGTCGCGATGGATGCGTGCACTTTGCACGTTCTCGCGACCCTGAACGCGGGCTTCCTCGACCGCACCGACTCGACCGTTCGCCGCGGCGGCGGACTCGCTGCGCGCGACGCGCACCTGCCCGCGCTGCAGCGACGAGGCCTCGCGATTCGACAGCGCACCTGACGCGACACCCTCGTGGATGCGCGCCTGCTGGGCTACGTTGCGCTGCACGTCCGCCTGCATGCGCTGCGATGATTTCGACTGCGGATTTCCGTGTCGCGCGTTGTGCCTGTCAGCCGCGATCTGCGCGCTCGAGCGATTCTGTGCGGCCCGGATGCGCGCCTTTTCGCCATTGGACAGCGTTCCGTCGCGCAACGCGTTGGCCTGCAGCCGGTCGACATGTGCCTGGTCGCGCTCGAGCGCTCCGGCCTCGTGCGTCGACAGCGATCCCGACTGCAATCCGCTTTCGATCCGTTGCTGCTGCTGCATGTCGCGCTGCGTTTGTGATGCAGTGCCCTGCGCGAAGGCCGGCACGGCAACGGCACCCGCAATCAGCACGGCCAGCGTCAGTGAATCATCGAGAGCTCCAGGTAGATCACCGGCGGTGCGCCGGATGACATCACAACGCCCGAGCCCAGGCCGTCGGCGGACAACGAACTGTATCCATTCGTGTCGGTTGTGACAGAATCGACACAACACGCAATGCACACAAGCCCGCGATGACACCGAACCTCGATCTCGATTCCTATCTCCATCGCATCGGATGGGATGGCAATCGCGTGGCCGACCTTGCCACGCTCGGTGACCTGCTGCGCGCACACATGCTCGCGATCCCGTTCGAGAACTTCGATGTGCTGCTGCGGCGCCGCGTTCAACTCGATCTCGCGTCGTTGCAGCACAAGCTGGTCAGCCAGCGGCGCGGCGGCTACTGTTTCGAGCACGCAACATTGTTTGCGGCTGTCCTCGCGCAATTCGGATTTGCGCCGTTGTGTCATTCGGCGCGTGTGATATCGGTGACGCCGCGCAACCTGGCGCCACGTTCGCACATGTTCCTCACGGTGCCCATCGGCGACCTGCGTTACGTGGTCGATCCTGGATTCGGCGGCAATGCGCCGTGCGTGCCCGTCGCGCTGGCTGACAGCGCAGGAGTGGAGGGCGGCGCCACGCACCGGATGCTGCGCGACGGCGGAAGCTGGGTGCTGCGCCATGCGGCGTCTGGCAGCGAGACCGACTGCTGGATCAGCACGCTCGAGATCGACAATGCCGTCGACTTCGAGATGGCCAACCACTACACGTCGACGCATCCCCGCTCGGCGTTCGTCAATCGGCTGTTGGTGAGCGTGCCGACAGCACGCGGTCGAATATCGCTGATGAACGACGAGGCTACAATGCGCGAAGGTGGCCACGAGCGTCGCTGGCGGATTGCCGACCGGACCGCGTTGCGCGCGTTCACCGTTGAATGCTGCGGATTCGACCTGCCCGAGATCGAGACCATCGTGGTGCCTTGCGTTGCGGCCTGGGCATGACCGGCGCGACGCCTGCGTTGTCGCAACGCGCGAAGGAGGCGCAACGCACGTTGCGCTGCAACACCCGGCAAATTCCGCGGAATACGAACATCGCCGTGGCAGCGGCACGCAGACTCAATGATGATGGTGACGATGGCTGACGACACACGCAACGAGGGCGCGTCACGGCGCGAGCAGATGTTTCCCCTGCTCACCGAGGCGGAAATCGCGCGCATCACGCGCTTCGGCGAAATCCGTCGCTACCGGCGCGGAGAGCGCCTCTTCGCCAGCGGCGACACCGGTGTCGGCATGCTGGTGGTCATTGCCGGCACGATCGCGATCAGCCAGCGCGACGCGCGCGGCCATACGACGCCCATCGTCACCGCCGGTCGCGGCGGTTTCGTGGCCGAGTTGTCGTCGCTGACCGGACGCTCGGTGCTGGTCAACGCCGACGCCGAGGAAGACGTCGAGACGCTGGAGATCGCACCTGGCCAGTTGCGAGCGATGATCATCGCTGAAGCCGACCTGGGAGAGCGCGTCGTGCGCGCGCTTGTCCTGCGCCGCGTGGCACTGATCGAGTCGGGCACCGGCGGACCCGTGCTGGTAGGCGAGCTGCAGTCCCCGCACATGGCGCGCCTGCAGAATTTCCTGCAGCGCAATGGGCATCCGCACCAGGTGATCGACATCAGTGCCGAACACGACGCTGCCGCGCTGCTCGAGCAGTACGGCGCGTCTGCCGATGAAGTGCTGGTTCTGTGCCCGAACGGTTCGGTGTTGCACGACCCGAACGAGGAAACGCTGGCGCGCTGCCTCGGCATGCTGGACACCACCGAGTTCACCGAAGTGTACGATGTCGCCGTCGTCGGCGCGGGCCCGGCCGGACTTGCGACGGCCGTGTATGCCGCATCCGAGGGGCTGCGCGTCGTCGTGCTCGACTGCCGCGCTTTCGGTGGACAGGCGGGTGCGAGTGCGCGCATCGAGAACTACCTGGGATTCCCGACCGGCATCTCCGGCCAGGCACTGGCCGGCCGCGCGTACGTGCAGGCCCAGAAATTCGGCGCGGAAATCGTGATCCCCGCCGAAGTCGCGTCGCTCGTCTGCAAGCGCGCATCCAGTGACCATCACCTCGGGCTCTCGTTGACCGACGGGCGCATGCTGAAGGCACGCACAGTGGTGATCGCCAGCGGCGCCCGCTATCGACGGCCGGCGATCGAACAACTCGCGGACTTCGAAGGGCGCGGCGTTTCGTACTGGGCATCCGCCGTCGAGGCACGGGCCTGCGCAAACCAGGAAGTGGTGCTGGTCGGCGGCGGCAATTCGGCCGGGCAGGCAGCAGTGCTGCTGGCGCAGCATGCATCCAGAGTCCACATGCTGGTGCGCGGGGACGGCCTTGCAACGAGCATGTCCCGCTACCTGATCGATCGCATCGATGCGACATCCAACATCGAGCTGCATGTCAACACCGAAGTCACGCACTTGCACGGCAAACCTGCGCACGGACTCGCCGGCGTCACCTGGCGCAACCGTCGCACTGGCGAGGAAACGCAGCGCGCGGTGTGCCACGTGTTCCTGTTCGTCGGTGCCGATCCCGAAACCGGATGGTTGCGGAGCTGTGGCGTGGCGTTCGACGCCAAGGGTTTCGTCGTCACCGGCAAGGCGACGATGTGCACGGTGGCGACCTACGTGCCCGGCAATCTCGAATCGAACATTCCCGGCGTGTTTGCAGTGGGAGACGTGCGCGCCGGCTCAGTCAAGCGTGTAGGTGGCGCTATCGGCGAAGGCGCCGCGGCGGTGGCGCTGATTCACCAGTACCTGGCAACGCTGCAGCCTGCGGGCACGGCAGCGGTCGCCTGACCTCGATATCCATCATGGAGAATGTGCAATGACGGTCCAGAGCTGCGCGCACGTCCCCCACGCGCTGCACGCGCCGCTGTCCAAGGGATGCGACGAATGCCTGGCGCTGGCAGACACGTGGGTCCACTTGCGCCTGTGCGTGCATTGCGGCCACGTCGGCTGTTGCGACTCGTCGAAGAACCGGCATGCGACGCGGCATTTTCGCGCGACCGGTCACCCGGTGATTCGCTCGCTGGAACCGGGCGAGGATTGGCTGTGGTGCTTGGAGGACGAACGCCAGGTCGGTTGATGCGCCGCACAGGCGCGCAATCCATCGGCGGCGCCGGCAACCTGCGCCAGCGCCGCATCCAGGTTCGGGGCCGAATCAGCCGACGAACGCGGCCGGGACAGGATCTTCGCCAAGTGCGTTGCGCAGGATCGCCCAGTGCATCGCTTCGTCGCCGAGGATGCTGCCGGCAGCCTTCGACAGGTCGCGATTGTCGAACTTCGGAATCGCCGCCAGGTAGGCGGACACCGCGCCCTGCTCCAGTCCGGCGGCGAAGCGCAGCACGTCGGCCTGAGTCTTCAGCGACGCGACCGGAAAGTCATAGTTGGCCTTCGGTGCGACCGCGGTGCCACCGAGCTGCTTGACCGTGGCGGCCAGCAGGTCGGCGTGCGCCTTGTGCTGCGACTGGAACTTGACTGCGAGATCGAGCACCGGCTTTTGCAACAGACCGCTTTCAGCGCCCACCTGGTACGCAGCGATCGCCTGCTGCTCGGCACCTAGCGCGCCGTTGAGGATGGCGACGTCACCGGCGTGTCCGCCCTTCGCGGCCTTGGCAGCGGTGGCAGCCAGCGCGTCGTTGCCGGCCAGCAGCGCGACAGCGGCGCCGGTCAACATGAAACCGGAACCACGGCGCAGGAACGTGCGACGTCCGGCGATAAACAGCTCGTCTTTCTGCAGCAACTGGATATTCATTCGTCTTTCCTGGAAAGTGCTGCCGCACGAACGTCTTCGGCGATCCTGCTCAGCACATTGGCGACAATGCGGTCGCAACGCTCACCCATGAATTCGAATGCGGTCGACATGGCCAGGTCGACATCGGTGGCCAACGCCTCGCGCAGCAGGCTGCGCGCACGGAACAGGCGCGTGCGCACCGTGGCCTCCGGAATGTCGAGGCACGTCGCGGTTTCCTCCACGCTCATCTCCTCGATCGCACGCAGCATGAGCACGGTGCGGAACGCAGCCGGAAGCTCGTCGATCTTGCGCTCCAGCAACGCGCACAATTCGTTTCGCAATGTCACGGTATCGGGGCTCGCAAGACGGGATGGATGGTTGAAGCTGCCTTCGAGATGCGCATCGAGATCGACGACG
>JBDTJK010000319.1:0-10402 GCA_039935875.1 Casimicrobiaceae bacterium | reverse complement strand
TCCTCACCGAGGCGGAAGACATGCTGAAGAAGGCTTCCAGCGAAACCGGCGACCGCGCACGCGACCTGCGCGCGCAAGTCGAGGCGAAGCTGCTGGCTGCCAAGCTGCGCCTGCAGGAAATGCAGGGTGAGGCAGCGGACCGCGCACGCGATGCTGCACGCGCAACGGATGATTACGTGCACGACAATCCGTGGCAGGCGGTGGGCGTGGGTGCCGCCGTCGGCTTCCTGGTCGGCATGTTGATCGCGCGGCGCTAGGATTGGTTGCCCGCCCGTGATGAACGATTCGCCCCCCGCCCCCGGATTGCGCGACTCGCTGTCGCGTCTTGCCGCGAACGCGCTGTCGCTGGCGCATACGCGCCTGGCGCTCGCGGGCGTCGAGCTGGCGGAGGAACGCGACCGGCTGAAGTCGCAACTCACGCTGCTGGTCGTGGGTGGCGTTGCGGCCGGCTTCGCGGTGCTGTGGGCGTCGGCGCTCGTGGTGGCACTGTTCTGGGACACGCACCGCGAAGGCGCGATCGTCGGGGTCACGCTGTTCTATGCGGTGGTTTCCGCGTGGGCGCTGTGGCGCGCGACGGCGATTCGCCGTGACGCGCCTGCACCATTCTCCGCGACGCTCGCCGAGCTCGAGAAAGATCGGCAACGTTTCATACGGCAGCACGTGCCATGAACCCGCGCCTCGAGGCCGAGAAGGCACTCCTGATCCAGCGCGCCGAACTGGAGCGTCTCTCGCTGACCGCTGCATGGTGGGATGCGCGCAACGCGGTGATGCCGCAGCGGCTCGCGGACCGCCGTGCGCTGCATAATCCGTGGGCGGCCCGAGTCTTGCGCCTCGCCATTCCGGTACTCGGGCTGACGCGCGTAGGGCGCATCGTGCAGATGATGTCGGTCGGGCTGACCGTCTACAGGATCGTCCGCGGCTTGCGCTGAAGTCAGCTGCCGGCCTCCCGCGCGGCTGCAAACAGCTCGTTCCACTGCGCTTCGACCCGCGCGACCACCGCCGGATCCATTGCAATCGGGCGTCCCCATTCCCGCGAGGTTTCCGCGGCCCACTTGTTGGTGGCGTCGATGCCCATCTTGCCACCAAGTCCCGCGACCGGCGACGCGAAGTCGAGATAGTCGATCGGCGTGTGCTCGGCGATCAGCGTATCGCGCGCCGGGTCGACCCGTGTCGTAACCGCCCAGATCACTTCGTTCCAGTTGCGGACATCCACGTCGTCGTCGGTGACGATGATGAACTTCGTATACATGAACTGGCGCAGGAAGCTCCACACGCCGAACATCACCCGCTTGGCGTGACCCGCGTACTGCTTGCGCATCGACACCACGGCCAGCCGGTAGCTGCAGCCTTCCGGCGGGAGGTAAAAGTCGACGATTTCGGGAAACTGCTTCTGCAGCAGCGGCACGAATATCTCGTTCAATGCGACGCCGAGCATTGCAGGCTCATCGGGCGGCTTGCCGGTGTAGGTCGAGTGATAGATCGGGTCCCGGCGCATCGTCATGCGCTCGATCGTCATCACCGGAAAGCGCTCAATCTCGTTGTAATAGCCGGTATGGTCGCCGAAGGGTCCTTCCAGCGCGGTTTCGTATCCGCTGGCATCGGCGGCATCGGGCGCGATGAAGCCTTCCAGCACGATTTCCGCGGCCGCCGGCACCTGCAACTCGTGCGTCAGGCAGCCAACGATCTCGGTGCGCGAGTCGCGCAGCAGGCCGGCGAACTGGTACTCGGACAGCGAGTCGGGCACCGGCGTCACCGCGCCGATGATCGTTGCCGGATCGGCGCCGAGTGCCACCGCGACCGGGAACGGCGTGCCGGGATTCGCCAGCGCGTGGTCGTGGAAATCGAGCGCACCACCGCGCATCGACAGCCAGCGCATGATCAGCTTGTTGCGGCCAATCACCTGCTGGCGATAGATGCCAAGGTTCTGGCGCTGCTTGTGCGGCCCGCGTGTAACGGTAAGTCCCCACGTGATCAGCGGCCCCGCATCCAGCGGCCAGCAGGTCTGGATCGGCAATCGCGCCAGATCGACGTCGGCCGCTTCGATGACGACGTCCTGGCACGCGGCGCTGTTGCGCAGCTTCGGCGCCATGTCCAGTACCTTGGCGATCATCGGCCGCGTCGCGCGCCACGCATCCAGCAGGCTCTTCGGCGGTTCCGGCTCCTTGAGGAACGCCAGCAGTCGGCCGACGTCGCGCAACGCTCCCCGCCAGTTCGCCGGATCCGCGCCGAGCGCGCGCGCCACCCGCTGCGGCGTGCCGAACAGGTTGCCGAGCACCGGGATGACGGCGCCATCCGGGCCGCGCCGATCACCCGACGGATGCTCGAACAACAGGGCTGGACCGCCCGCACGCAGCGTGCGATCGCACCATTGCGTCATTTCCAGTGCCGGATCGACAGGCACGCCGATGCGCCGCAACTCGCCGTCGGCTTCGAGTTGCGCGATGAACTCGCGCAAGTCGCGGTAGGCCATCAGATCACCGCCTCCGCCCCGCCGTCCATCGGGACGATCGCGCCCGTCACATAACTCGCGGCGTCCGATGCCAGGAATACGGCAACCGCCGCCACTTCCTCGGGCGCTGCGTAGCGGCCAAGCGGGATGCGTTGCTGCGAGCGTGCGAGGAGATCGGCGGTCGCAGTTCCCGTAAGCCGCGATTCGGCCTCCAGCGCCTGTTGCACGCGACCCGTCAGCGTCGAGCCGGGATTGATGCCGACCACCCGTATGCCACGTTTGCCGAATGCCGCCGCGAGTCCGGTGGTCGCAAGCATCAGTGCCGCGTTCGCGGCGCCGCCCGGCAGATGGATGGGATTCGCGACCTTGCCGCCCATGCCGATGATGTTGACGATCACGCCGCTGCCACGCTCAGCCATCCGCGACAACACCGCCGTGGTCGGATGCATGTAGCTGAAGAATTTCGCGTTCATTGCGCAGTGCCACGCGTCCGCAGTCAATTCGGATGGCGTGTATCGCTTCGCCGCACCCGCGCAATTCACCAGCACGTCGATCGCGCCCAGCGTCGTCCAGGCTTCGTCGATCGCACGCGTCGCATCGACCGCATCGGCGAGGTTGGCGACGATGGCATGCGCTTGTGGCACCGTCGCCACCGCGCGATCGAGATTTTCGCGGCTGCGCGAAATGATCACGACGCGCGCTCCCTCGGCGATGAACGCGGCTGCGCAGGCAAGACCGATGCCCTTGCTGCCACCGGTGACCACGACAGTGCGCTTGGAAAAATCGATTTTCATGGGATTTCTGGAGTCCGGATTGAAAGGCCGTGCGCACGCGATCAGAGCCATTGCGCGAGGCTTTGCCATGCCGTGATCTTGTCGGAGAGCGGCCGCGTATAGGCGGGGCTGGTCGACGGCAGGCGCAACGTGGCAAAGCCCGCCTCCCGCCAGTAGCTCTCGGCACGCGCGGCGGTGACCCCATTGAAGCACACCGCACGCAGGTCGCGCGCGACACGTGTTATACGGGCGACCTCGCCCTGCAATGCATTGCGGATCGCCGAATCGAGGCTGCCTTGCCGTTCGCATGCGACGATCGTGTCCCATACACCTACGCGGTGCGCCCGCAAGCGCATCAGCCGCTGTCGATACGGGATGTCGACAAGCGGCTCGCCAAGGATCTCTCCGAGCACCGTCCAGAAATGGTTGCGCGGATGCGCGTAATACTGCTGCGCGGACAGCGACGCCACGCCGGGAAAGCTGCCGAGTATCAGCACGCGGGTGTTGCGCGCGATGACCGGCGGCAGTCCTTGCAGAAGCGCTGGCAACGCGGGCGCCGCTAGTCGAACGTGGGCCACGCGCGATAGCGGACGTAGAGTGCCACCACCAGGCCGAGGAATACCGCAAGGCCATACCAGTGGTTGTGGCGAAATGCGCGAAAACAGCGCTCGCGATCGCGTGTGCGAATCAGCACGACATGCCAGGCGGCGATGCCCGCGGCGACGGCAAGACCCACGTAGTAAGGCCAGCTCAGCCGGCGCTGCCAGCCGACAGCCGCCATGCCGGACAGGTTGATCGCGTAGCAGCAGGCGACCGCCAGCACATCAAAACGGCCGAACGTGATGGCGGAGGTGCGCACATTGAGGCGCAGGTCGTCGTCACGATCGACCATTGCGTACTCCGTATCGTAGGCGATCACCCAGAACAGGTTGATCACCAACAGCCACCACGCCACCGCAGGCACCTGTTCGGTTTGCGCCGCAAACGCCATTGGTATGCCGAAGCTGAATGCAATGCCGAGGAACGCCTGCGGAATCGCCAGGAACCGCTTGCAGAACGGATAGGCGAGCGCGAGCGCGAGCGCCGGAAATGACAGCATGACCGTAAGTCGGTTGGTGAACAGCACCAGCGCGAATGCGCACAATGCCAGCACGGCGCCGAGCAGCAGCGCCTCGCGCGATGACACCTCGCCGGTTGCCAGCGGACGATCGGCGGTACGCTTGACCGCCGCGTCGATGTCGCGGTCGGCCCAGTCGTTGAACGCGCAGCCGGCGGAACGCATCAGGACGGTACCCGCGACCAGGATGATGATCGTCGACAGGCTGGGCGTCCCCCAGCAGGCGATCCACAGCGCCGTCAGCGTCGGCCACAGCAGCAGCAGCCAGCCGATCGGCTTGTCAAGACGGATCAGGCGCTCATACGCGTCGATCTTCTGCGCCCAATCGGTCTTTGGCGCCGCCGCACCGCCCGCTCGCACGGATCCGGCGCGCATGCGATTGCCCGTCGCGCCCGCCGGCGCACTTCGCGCAGAACCGGTCTTGCGCGGCGCTACCCTGCGATCGCCTGCGGCGTGCCCCTGCTGCTGCGCTGGTGCGGGCGGGCTGCGCGCGGCTGGCGTAACCTGGTCGGCATGCACAGTCTGCGCGTCGTCGCCGTCGGCAGCGAGACGCGTGGCGGCGGTCCGCGCCTCGCGCGCAAGACGCCGGTGCAGCCGCGCCAGCGCGATTTCCTGCGGCGTATGCGGCGGGTCGGAGGGATCGCTCACAGCGCGAGCGTCATCTGCGTGGCCGTCGCGCGTGGCGCCAGTTGCGCGAGCATGTCCTGCGGCCCCGCGAAGCGCAGGCGCACCCTCAATTCGCGCTTCATTCGCGCGTTGCTCAAGCGTCGCGATTCATGCATGAACGACAGCAGCAACGGTGCAATGCGCGACTCCGCCTCCTCCCACGCCACGCGCGGAGGACGCGGCAGCCGATGCGCATCGGCAACCAGGTCGAACCATGCGCCCATCTTGAGCTCGCCGTCGTCGGCGATGTTGTAGACGCGGTTCGGCTGGCCGTGGAACAACGCAGCGATGCAGGCGCGGGCAAGATCGTCGGCATGAATATGGTTGGTGTAGACGTCGTCCGCTTCGACCAGCACTGGCGTCTCGTGGCGCACCCGCTCGACCGGCATCCGCGTTTCGGCGTAAATGCCCGGCACGCGCAACACGCAGAGCTGCACGCCTTGCGCGCACGCCCAGCGACGCAGGCGATCCTCGGCGGCCGCGCGGCGCATCGCACGCGGCGTCTGCGGGCGCCGTGGCCGCGTCTCGCTGACACGCGCGCCTGCGCAGTCGCCATACACGCCCGACGTCGAAATGTAGACGAATCGCCGTGGTATTCTGCGCGCCTTCGTAAGCGCGGCGATCAGGTTTCGCGTTCGCGGATCGTCGCGGCCATCGGCGGGCGGCGGAGCGAAATGCAGCACGCCCCATGGTGCGACCGACAGGCGCGCAAGCGTGCGCAGATCGTCCAGGTCGCCGGTGAGCGGAACGATGCCGCGTGCACGCAGCCGCTGTGCATCGTCGGCATGTCGCGTGAGACCATAAAGGCACGCGCGACCGCGCAGCAACGCGGCACAGCGCAGCGCAACATCACCACAGCCTATCAGCAAGATTCGGATCACACTGCAAGCCGGCAACGTTACGCGGCGCTCAGCACATGTCGTTTCAGATTACCATAAAGCCCAGCGACCACACGTACTCCTGCGCGGCCGACGAGACCGTGCTGGGCGCCGCGATGAATGCCGACCTGCTGATCCCCTACGGGTGCCGCAATGGCGCCTGCGGGACGTGCAAGGGACGCATCCTTGCCGGCGAGGTCGACTATGGCCCTTACCAGCAATCCACGCTGAGCGATGACGAAAAGCGCGCCGGTCTCGCGCTGTTCTGCTGTGCGCGGCCACTGTCCGACCTGACGCTCGAAGTGCGCGAAGTACGTCGCGCCGGCGACATCCCGATCAAGCGACTGCCGTGTCGCATCGAATCGATCGCCAAGCCTGCAGCCGACGTCGCGATCGTACGCATCAAGTTGCCCGCCAACGAGCGCCTGCAATTCCTCGCCGGGCAATACATCGACTTCCTGCTGAAGGACGGCAAGCGGCGCAGCTTTTCGCTGGCGGTGGCGCCGCACGACGATACGTTGCTTGAGCTGCACATCCGGCATATTCCGGCAGGCTTGTTCACAGATCCCCTGTTCACGCAGTTCAAGGGTCGCGAGATCCTGCGCATCGAGGGCCCCCACGGCGCGTTCTACCTGCGCGAGGACTCCGACAAGCCGATGCTATTCGTTGCAGGCGGCACCGGCTTCGCACCGATCAAAGCGATGCTTGAGCACTGCTTCCATCAAGGCGTGCAGCGTCCGATGGTGCTGTATTGGGGGGCACGTTCGCTGGCCGACCTGTACATGCCGCAGTTGCCGGCGCAATGGCAGGCTGTGCATCGCGACTTCACGTTCATTCCGGTGCTGTCGGCGCCACTTGCTAGCGACGCATGGCCCGGCCGGCGTGGCCTCGTGCACCTGGCGGTGCTCGACGATTTCCGCGATCTGTCGGGCTTCCAGGTCTACGCGTGCGGTGCGCCGGCGATGATCGACGCCGCACAACGCGACTTCATAACGCTGCGCAACCTGCCGCCCGGCGAATTCTTCGCGGACAGCTTCACGATCGCCGGTGAAAGCGAGCCGCATGACGCGGCAAATGAGGGGAACGACGCTGGGTCCCCGCTTGCGCGGGGATGACGGGATCGCGACGCTTCCCTCTTCTACCGTCGTTCCTGCGAAAGCGGGAACCCCGGGGCGTTCCCGCGCCGGCTCCGGTCGGACCCGTTACGGCACCGAACGCGCGCGAAGCTCCGACAATGCGAGCTTCAACGCGGCCGCGAGATGCGCGTTTGCCTCGTCCTGGCGGTCGAGGCGCGACAACATTTCTCCCAGGGCCACATGCGCGCGCCAACTGCCCGCGAGGCCCAGGCTGGCCTCGTAATACGTCTGCGCCTTGCCCCATAGTTGCGCTCGCTCGCACAGGCGCCCCAGCGCGAACAACAGCGTCGCATCCTGGCTGTGCTCGGTCAGCCAGCGCTCGGCAGTTTCGAGCTGTGGCGTCGAGTCGGCCGTGCGGCAATCGGCGTAAAGCGCGACAAGGTCGGCGTTCCAGTGCGTGCCAATGCTGCGCGCGAGGATTTCCGCCGCCTCGCGGTCGCCGCCGAGTAGCAGGAAGCTTTGCGCCGCTGCGCGCGCGACGCGCGAGATCACGCGATCGCTGTCGGGGACGCGATTCCAGTAGTCGCGCAACCCGGATGCATCGTGCGACAACGTGCGCAGCACGTCCGCGTGCGCGGTCGCGCGGATCATCTCGCCATGCTCCGCGTCGTAGACCTTGCGTTTGACAAGCTCGGCCACCACCCGCGGGATCTCGCCCGGGCGATGCGCGGCGTTAAGCGCGCGCATTTCGAGGCGCAGCGCCGCCGTGTGCGCGCCGGCGTCCCGCTTCAGGTCCGCAAGGCGCGCCAGCGCTTCGCCCGGCATCCCCTGTTCCAGCGCCAGTTCCGCATCCAGCATCAGCCGCGGCACCGCGAGCTGCTGCGACTGCGCGCCAGGGTGGCCAAGAAAGCGCGACGCGGCGGCAAAATCGCGCGTTTCCAGCGCCGCGCGCGCGCCGATCAGCGCAGACAGCCCCGAGTCATTCAGCGCAAGCGCCTCCTCCGACATCTGCCGTGCCTTTCCGTAGCGGCCCTCGAGCAGCGCCACCACGGCGCCGTCCTGCCGCGCGCGCATCCGCGCGGCATCGGTGCGCTGGCGATGCGACTTCACATCGCGCGGCAGGCTCGAAATGCGCAAGGCGAGCCTGATGCTCGCGTAGAGCGCGGCGAATGCGAGCACGCACAGCAGGATGAACGCATTCTGCGACAGCTCGATGCGCCATGGCGGCGACACGAACATCACATAGCCGGCGTTATAGCGCGCGAACAGCGCGACCGCCACCGCCGACGCGGCCACGAGCACCAACACGATCAACGCGCGCATGCCTAGCGCGGCGCCGCGCGATCGGCGGGGCGCATCGCGTCGCGGTCGAGCGCCGCGCGCAGTGCCGCCGCTGCCGCGAGGCTATGCGTCAGTTCCGGCAAGTTCGAGGGCAGGCTGGTCGCCTTGAGCTGCGCCAGCGAGGCGAGCAACGACTGCACCGGTTTTGCGCGCACGTCAAAGAACTGGCGGACCCACGCATCGGATGCCTTGACATCGCTGCGGAAACTGGCGTCGTTGCGCGCGAGCAGCGCGTTGCGTGCCGAGAGCAGTCGCAGGCGCAGGTTCTCGCGCAGGAAATACTGTTGCGACGGCAGCAGCAACGGCGCTGCCGGACGCTCGCTGGTCTCGATGCGCACCATCGAGCGTGCATCGCTCCACAGGCCGCGCAGGAACTGCCGCCACCCGCCGGCCGCCACCAACGCATCCGGCGCGGGTACAGGCTCCGGCACCCGCTCGTCGTGCGCCAGCGGTAGCGCGCCGATTTCGGTGATCGCGGCATCGAGCTTGCCGGCGAGGCCCGCCACGTCGATGTACGGAACGGCCTTCAGGCGCTCCATGTCGACCGCAAGCGCACGGCGCAACGGCGCGAAGCGCGGCCGTTCGAGCCTTGCGAGCTTGGCATCGGTCAGCTGCAGCGCAGCGAGTGCCGACTGCACGTTTCCGGCCAGCGCAAGCTGCTGCGAAGCGAGATTCAGCGTCTGTTCCACTTCGGTCAGCGCGAGATCATCGCGCGATGGCGACAGGTCCCGATAGAAATTCTCCAGCGCGGCTTGCTGCGTCTGCGCTTCCGTCTGCCGCGTGTCGAGCAATGCGAGCTTGGCCTGCGCATCGCGCAGGTCGGATGCAAGGGTCGCGATCCGCGCATTGGCCTGGTCCGACACCGCATGGGCGACGGCGAGTTCGCGCGCCATGTCGTGGCGCAGCGAATTGGCACTGCGCCGTGCGTCCAGCCATCCGCCAATGCCCGCGACGGCAAGGGCGACGGCCACTGTCGCCAACGCCCAGCGAGTGGCGGGATGCACGCGCGAAGCTGCGGCGGGACTGGTGGAAGGCGGCGGATCGATCATGCGTGGCGTCCTTCGGATGTCGGATTCTAGCAGTGGGCCCTGCAGGCGCTCGGCGCGTTTGCTCTAGAATGCGCATACTTCAACGACCTGGCGATTCGCGTTGCTGCGAACCTGCACCCGACCTTGAACGGCTTCACGCTGCTGGTCCTGATCGTGCTGGTAGCCGGCATCCCCATTGCGTTCCGCGTCGGCGGGCAGCGCGCGCAACGCGATGCCCGCATGCGGGGTGGTGCAGTGATCGCGCGCACCGTCGTCGACCGCGCAACGGAAATCGTTTCCGCCTCGTCATTGCCGGTCGCGGCGGTCGCGCCAGAAGTCCCCGAATGCGTGCCGCAAACCGCTGCTGGCGCTGCACTGGACGCAGAGCGCGCGCGCCTGATACGAGCGGCGGCGCGCGAAAGCTGGATGTTGCGAAGCCAGCGTAGCGACGACTTCGCCGCGATCGGGCAGCTGCGTGAATTTGCCGAGGATCGACGACAACTGCAGCGCGCGCTGGCCGACGCCATGACCGACACCGCGCGCTACCGCGAGATCGTCGTCGACCTCGAGGACAATGCGCCTCCGTTGCTGCTGGACGTGCCGAACTCGCCGGACGACCTGAAACTGATTGTCGGCGTGGGCCCGGTGCTGGAACGGCTGCTGCAGCGCATGGGCATCGGCAGCTACCGGCAGATCGCGCGCTGGAGCGAACACGAAATCAACCATTTCGATGCGCAACTGCCGGAGTTCCGCGGGCGCATACGCCGCGACGGCTGGGTCACGCAGGCACGTGCGCTGCACCAGAGCAAGTACGGCGAACGTGCAACCTGAAGAGCCGATGCTTGGCACGGGTTCCGTCAATCCCGCTGCCGGTTCCGCATCGAACACCGACGAGCAGGCTGCAGCGGCGAGGCACGCCAATGGACCTGCGCGCGGATTCGTTCCTATCGCGGTGCTGGCGTTGGTGTGGGGATGCAACTGGCCGGTGCTGAAGATGGGCGTGTCGGAAATCGCGCCCCTCACCTTCCGCGCACTCACCCTCCCGCTGGCGGCGCTGGGAATGCTCGCGGTGGC
>JBDTJK010000318.1:0-5435 GCA_039935875.1 Casimicrobiaceae bacterium | reverse complement strand
GCTTATCGAGTATCCAAAGTGCGAGGACGATCACATTACAATCCCAACGCACGGAGTCGACAATGATCAAGTGGGCAATCATCTTCGCAGTCATTTCGATCGTCGCCGGACTATTCGGATTCACCGGACTGGCGGCGGGCAGCGCCGGCATTGCGAAATTCCTGTTCTTCGCGGCTCTGATCATCTTCATCATCTTTCTCGTGCTGGCAATCGTGGCGGGCAAGAAGCTCTCGGAGTAGCGTTGACGGCGCCCACCAGAATAAGGCAAGCCGTTTGCGAGACGGCGGTGCGCCGACCCCCTATCCTTTCTTTTCAAGCTGATCGCTAACGGAGGGAATGATGGTGATTGACACGTCGAAGACGGGACTCGATCGAAAGCTGATCAGCTTCGGCGGGGCGCACGCGGTGCACTCGTGGACCCAATCGTTCGGCTGCACCGGCGCCGAGTTGAAGGCGGCCGTCGATGCGGTGGGCCATTGCGCAGAAAAAGTCCGCGAGTACCTGCAAAAGAAGGACGGCGGTGGACGCAGGGTCATGCGAGCCGCACTCCCCATCGCTGCACACGGCGGAAGCCGGTCGACCAGCACCTGGTTTACACGGGCTGCTGGCCCGACCGCCGCGATTTGTGGTCGCCCTGCCGCATTTCTTGCGGCTGCCGCGGTGGTCGTGAGCTGGGCGATCCTGGGCCCGATGTTTCACTACAGCGATACCTGGCAGTTGGTGATCAATACGGGAACGACTATCGTGACATTCTTGATGGTGTTCCTGATTCAGAGCACCCAGAACCGGGACACCGCTGCGTTGCAACTCAAACTCGATGAGCTCATCGTCGCGACCCAGGCCGCGCACAACACGCTGGCGGGCATAGAAGAGGCATCCGAGGAAGAACTCCGCGCCGCCAAGGAAGATGTCCGCAAGCGTAGTGACGCGTCAGCGAAGTGAGAGAACCTCACCTACACCCGATTGCGAGTCTGTCTCCTCTCGACCCGGTAATCGCGCGGGCATAGTCACGCAGCGCGCTCCATTCGGGAGCGTTACCATGCGAGGAGACACACGTGGCAACCAGATCCAAGCCAAGGAAAACCGCCGGCAGGCCGGCAACCCCCCAGGAAGCAACGGCAATGCTGAGGGCCGATCACAAGAAGGTCAGTGGCCTGTTCGAAAAATATGAATCGGCGCGATCGGCGGCACGCAAGAAGTCAATTGTCGCGGAAATCTGTACCGAGCTGCGGGTGCATACCCAAATCGAGGAAGAGATCTTCTATCCGGCGGTAAAGGCGGCATTGAAGGACCATGAACTGGTCCCTGAAGCGTCAGTCGAGCACGCGTCCGTCAAGGACCTCATCGCCCAGGTCGAGGGGCAAGAGCCCGATGGCGAAATGTTCGATGCCAGGATCAAGGTGATGTCGGAATTCGTCAAGCATCACGTGAAGGAAGAGCAGAACGAGATGTTCCCGAAAGCCAAGCAAACCAAGCTGGACATGCGGTCGCTCGGGGAACAAATGGCGGCCCGGAAGCAGGAATTGATGTCTGGAACGGTCTAGTCGCGGTCTTGTCCGGTCGTCGCGGATGGTGCCTCTTCCCGCGACGGCTGGCATTGCCGCAACAGTTGCGCACTCATGTCGTGCTCTTCCCGATAAACGTGATGTTTCCATCCGATTCGAGGGTTGCCTTGCGTACATCCGCGAGGTTCGCGATCCCCGCGCCACGCATCTTGCCTTCGAGTTCCTGTCGCGTGATGTACTCGCGCCGCAACGCTGCGCGTACGCAGCGGCCATTACGCACCAAAACAATAGCCTCGGGATCGACGAACCGCCTGAATGCATCCGAGCGGTAGCTCAGCCAATCGAACAGGTAATTCCATCCAACCAGCGTGGATACAAGGAGCATCCCGTCGAAGAGGCTCGTGCCCTGCCCGATCATGGCATTCTGCGATGCGTCGGCGACGATGATGACGAACAGGAAATCACCAAGACCCACGCTGCCGGCATCGCGGCGCAATACGAAGCGGATGATCATGAACAGGAACCAGTACATGACGGTCCCGCGCAGCAGCAGCTCCCAGGCCGGCATCGTCAATCGAAAGACGTCTCCCATCGCGCGCTACGTGTATTGCCCGGTCAGGCGCTGGTTTTCTTCTTGCGCGGCACTTTCGCGCCCTTGGCGCGCGCTTCATTGAGCCCGATTGCGATGGCCTGCTTTCGACTCGTGACCTTTTTACCGGATCCGCTGCGCAATGTTCCTTTTTTGCGCTCCTTCATGGTCTTCTCAACTTTCGACTGGGCGGTTGTCACGCGCGTAGCCACGCTAGCTCCTGAGTTGGATGAGTGTCCCAAAGAATCGACGCTAGTTGGAATCTGTCGCGTGGTCGATCGGCGGATGGCTATCCTGCCTGTGGGTATTCGCCGACAACAATAAAACGTGTCGGGCGACGCGACGGATAGCGTTACCCGTCGTCCGACTGATCGATTGCCGCGAAAAGGTGATCGTATCCAACCATGTCCATGCATTTGGAAGCTGGATCGCATCACAGCGGAAGACGCGTTTTGATCGTGCTTACGAAGACAGCTTCCACGTAACCAGCGCCGCATAGACGATATAGGCGACCGTCAACACGACAGCACACATGGCAGTCCAGGCAATCCACACTTCCATCCGCTCCGCCCAAGTACCATCAGGCTCGTTTTTCAAGGGTGCGATGGAACCCTGTTGGCGGCTCGGTGCCAGTTGCGGCTGCGCAACGACCGGACGCCGCGCTTCATCGAGGTGGACATGTGCCGCCGGCTTGGAAGCTTGTACCTTGGCCTTGCTGAGCAGCCGATCGAGGGTGCGGTGATCGAACGGCCCGGGCGGACTAAAATCTTCGTTGCTATCGGACGAGTTCATGGCAACCCATAGTTGGATCCGTAACTTGCAGAGGAGGCAGTCGTGCCGCTTGATTTACCAGGGCGCCCGGCATTTTGGCCGCGTGGAAATCAGGAAGTCCTGACTACGACGACATTTGATCGCTTCCCACCCATTCTTCCAAGTCGGTCCGCTAGCGTACCCACCCGGGAGGAATCGTCGATCTCCAGGCAGCGACGCAGCGCATCGCCGATCGGCGATCGAGGCGAGCACCTACATCCCGGCGCATCAACCCGGCGTACAACAAAGTCTTGCTCCCACGTCGGGGCCTACCACATGCGCTGGATCGGGGCCGTTCCTTGTTCGCGCTGAGTATCAACTACAAGGACGGCAATGAACGATGGATTTCGATGGCTGATCGCCATTCTGGCGGCACTCATGGTGGTTGGCGCCGTGGGCATCTGGGCACACCTAAGGGGCTGGCTGTAATCTCGACAGTGCCCGGACTTGACGGCGTTGCCCGCGCCGGTGTCCCGTTGCGGCCCCCTCAGCCTGTGACAGGGGAGCCGGGAGCGTACTGACGATCAAGGTCGGCCCCCAAACTGCGCGCGAGGCCGGCGAGCGTCGCGCCAAAGCCCTCCGTTGCGCGAAATCCGCGACCGCTCAGCCGTGCAGCGACGCCGCCAGGTCGCGTAGCGTGTCTGCCGAAGCTTCGAGCATCGCGACGACTTTGGGCGAATCGACCGTGATCGGCAATTGCGCACCGGTGACACCGTTCAGCGGATTCGGGCCATGGCTCGCGCGATTGGCGATATTGAGGACGTCCGCGAGATTCTGCGGCTGCCAGTTGAACGTGGCATCCTCATGGCGGTTGACGGCGTCGGCGATCTCCTCGGGAACGTTGAGGGATGCGAGGATCGCGTGACCGACGGGCGCGTGCCATTCGTCGAGCAATGCCGCGAAATCGGCGCTCCCCGACGACAGGCCTGGATAACGGACCAGCCGCGAAAGCATGTAGAAGCGGCCGATGTCGTGCACAAGCCCCCCGAACAGCGCTTCGTCCGGATTGATCGTCGTCATCCTGCGCGCTATCACCGACGCCAGCGCAGCGACGTCGACGCTATGCGTCAGCACTTCGCGCGCAAGCGACGCGACGCCGGCAAGATCCTTCATCTGCGCTAATTGCTGCAACGCCACGTTGACGGCCAGCGCGCGAATCGTCTCGAAACCCACCCGCAACACGGCCGAGCGCACGTCGACGACCGGTTGCGACTTCGCATAGGCGGCCGAATTGGCGATACGCAGCAGGCGTGCCGCGAGCAATGGCTCGGTGCTTAAAAGCCGCGCGATGCCATCAGCGTTCATCCGCGGGTCGTTGAGCGCCATGCGCACCTTGAGGGTCGCATCGGCGAACGTCGGAAAGGAGATCTTGCCCTGCGAGAGCTCCGCAGCCAGGTCCTGCAGGAACGCGAATAGCGGATCAGCCAATGTTCCAATACACTCCGCGCCGATTGAACCCGCCGATGGTACAGGACACGCGGCTGCAGCGTCACTGCCTGTGCGCGGCGCGTCGAGCGCGACCGTGACGGTGTATCGGGCATCGCATGCACGCCCGACCGCCACGCGCTCCAGCGTCACCCCAGCGGTGCGACCTTCATCACTTCCTCGGCAGTGGTCATGCCGGCGGCAACCTTGGTGGCGCCCGAAACGCGCAGCGGACGCATGCCATCCTTATAGGCCTGCTCGCGGATGCGTGCGTCGTCGGTGCCTTCGTGGACCATCTGCCGTAGCGCCGGGGTCATCAGCATGATCTCGTACAGCCCCATGCGCCCAAGGTAACCGGTCATCCGGCACTCGAGGCACCCTGCCGCGCCCATCACCTGCGCCGGCTTTTCAGCACGCCATGGAGACGTGATCAGCTTCCACGTTTCGTCGTCGGGCGGATCCACCGGCTTCTTGCAGTGCGGACACAGCGTGCGCACCAGCCGCTGCGCCATCACGCCAAGCAGCGTCGAGTTGATCAGGTAGGCGGGAACGCCGAGGTCGAGCAGGCGTGTCACCGCGGTTGGCGCGTCGTTGGTGTGCAGCGTTGACAGCACCAGGTGGCCGGTGAGTGCCGCCTGCACCGCCATGTCGGCCGTGTCATGGTCGCGGATTTCGCCGACCATGATGATGTCGGGGTCCTGCCGCAACAACGTACGCACACCGGTCGCGAAGTCGACGCCGATCGCAGGCTGCACCTGCATCTGGTTGATCGACGGCTCGATCATCTCGATCGGGTCCTCGATCGTGCACACGTTGACTTCCGGCGTGGCGAGGAGGCGCAACGTCGAATACAGCGTGGTGGTCTTTCCAGACCCGGTCGGTCCGGTGACCAGGATGATGCCGTGCGGCTCGTGTGTCATCCGCTCCCAGCGCACGCGGTCGTCCGGCGTGAAGCCGAGGTCGGTCAGGTCGCGCACCAGCACATCGGGCGTGAAGATGCGCATTACGATTTTCTCGCCGAACGCGGTGGGCATCGTCGCGATCCGCAGTTCGATCTCCTGCCCCGTCGCCGACACCGTCTTGATGCGCCCGTCCTGCGGCCGGCG
>JBDTJK010000317.1:0-2658 GCA_039935875.1 Casimicrobiaceae bacterium | reverse complement strand
GAGGATGATGAAGCTGCCAACGCCGCTGTAGACCAGCGTGGTGGCGACCGCGCCGAGCTGCACGAAGAAGTCGCCCTTGACGCCGCTGATCTCCTCGACGTTCAGCACGCCGGTCAGCAGCGCGCCGACGATGCCGCCGACGCAGTGCACGCCGAACGCGTCCAGCGAATCGTCGTAGCCCAGCGCGCGCTTGACCGAGGTCGCCGCGAAGAAGCAGATGACACCGGCAGCGATGCCGATGATCAGCGCGCCGCCGGCGCCGACGAAGCCCGACGCCGGCGTGATGGCGACAAGACCCGCTACCGCCCCTGAGGCGATGCCGAGCACCGACGGCTTGCCCTTGGTGATCCACTCGGTGAACATCCATGCGAGCGCGGCGGTGGCGGTGGCGAGCTGCGTGACGAACATCGCCATGCCGGCGCGACCGTCGGCCGCGACGGCCGATCCGGCATTGAAGCCGAACCAGCCGACCCACAGCAGCGACGCACCGATCACCGTCAGCGTCAGGTTGTGGGGCGCCATCGCCTCCCTGCCATAACCCAGGCGCTTGCCGAGCACCAGTGCGCACACCAGGCCCGCGATGCCGGCGTTGATGTGCACCACGGTGCCGCCGGCGAAGTCGAGCACGCCTTTGCCTGCCCAGTAGCCGCTCGGTTCCCACATCATGTGCGCGATCGGCGAGTAGATCAGCAGCGTCCACAACGACACGAACCACAGCATCGCCGAGAACTTCATCCGGTCGGCGAACGCACCGGCGATCAGCGCCGGCGTGATGATCGCGAACGTCATCTGGAACATCATGTAGACCGATTCCGGAATCGACGTCGCCAGGTGCGAAACGGTGAGCTTGCCGGCTTCCTTCTGGAACAGCATGCCGTCAAGCATCAGCCGGTCGAAGCCGCCGATGAACGACCCGCCCGGCATGAACGCGATGCTGTAGCCCGCCACCACCCACAGGATCGTGACCACGCAGGTGATCGCGAAACTCTGCATCAGCGTCGCCAGCACGTTCTTCTTGCGCACCATTCCGCCGTAGAACAGTGCAAGGCCCGGTATCGTCATCATCAGCACCAGCGCGGTCGATGTCAGCACCCACGCGGTGTCGCCGCCGCTGATTTTGTCGGCGGTGACGAGTTGCGGCGACGTCGGTGCCGCGGGTGGGACCGTCGCGGACGCCGTCGCCGCCGGTGCCCCCACGGCCGGCGCAGCTGCCGCCGGCGTTGCATCCGGCGCCGCCGCCTTGTCCTGCGCGCAGACCGGCAGTGCGATGCACAGCGCCGTGGCCATCGCGATCCATGCAAGCAGTTGCTTCATCGAAGCTCTCCTCAAAGCGCGTCCGCGCCGGTTTCACCGGTGCGGATGCGCACCACCTGCAGCAGGTCGAAAACGAACACCTTGCCGTCACCGATCTTGCCGGTGTTGGCGGACTTTTCGATCGCCTCGATCACGCGGTCGACGAGATCGTCGCTGATCGCAGCCTCGACCTTGACCTTCGGCAGGAAATCGACGACGTACTCGGCGCCTCGATAAAGTTCGGTGTGGCCCTTCTGGCGACCGAAGCCCTTGACTTCGGTCACGGTGATGCCCTGGACGCCGATCGCCGACAGTGCTTCGCGCACCTCGTCGAGCTTGAACGGTTTGATGATGGCAGTGACAAGCTTCATGCTGTCCCCCGATGTTGGTATGTGTCGCGCGTGCGGCGTGGATCGCGCGCCGGCAAGATTGCCTTCGATGTAATCGCTGCCGTCGCGGCGGCAGGCGCGGCCCGTCCCCACGCGCTGCCGGCAGATGCAACTGCGAGCGGGGCGACCATCAGTGAATGCGGAACACGGGTGCGGCGGTGCATGGGTTGTGCTCTGCATGGATGGATGGCGTGGCGCGTCACGGTAAGCTTCAGCACGCGCCGTGCCATGCCGGGAATACGAGAGAAATCAGTTCGTTACGACAAATCGTTGATCGCTTGCGGATTGCTGCGGCACCGATGCGGTGCAACGCTGCACGGCGATGGCGCGAGACCGCGCTGCGGGTATCAGCCGAACGAACGAGGGGGACGAGCGGGCGGATTTTGCTAGACTCGTTGCATCTGAACTCTTGAATGCGGTGGCGGCCATGTTGAACAGCAAGGTGCTCGACGATCTCGCGATGCGCATCGGCAAGGCGTTCGAAAACTCGCCGGCCAGGGATGTCGAGAAGAACGTCAAGGCCATGCTGCAAAGCGGCCTGTCCAGGCTCGACGTGGTGACGCGCGCCGAGTTCGATGTGCAGAGGGAAGTGCTGACGCGCACGCGCGAGAAGCTGGAAGCACTGGAGCTGCGCGTTGCCGAACTCGAAACGGCGTCGCAGCCTGCGGCGCAATCACCGGCGGCCACCGTGCCCGGCGGCTGAAGCGTCACTGGCGAAAAACCCGCGGCGGCCGTGCTGGCATGCCCGTCGCCGTCATCCAGTCGCGCGCGCTGCGGGGGCTTGATGCACCGGCCGTCAGTGTCGAAGTGCACCTCGCCAACGGCCTCCCGGCGTTCAATATCGTCGGTCTGCCTGATACCGAAGTGCGCGAATCGCGCGATCGCGTGCGTGCGGCGCTGTCCAATTCGCAATTCGACTTTCCCGCGCGGCGGGTGACGGTCAGCCTGGCCCCGGCTGACCTGCCGAAGTCGTCGG
>JBDTJK010000316.1:0-2898 GCA_039935875.1 Casimicrobiaceae bacterium | reverse complement strand
GGAGCACGACTATCCGGCGCTGCCGCGCGCTGCGCGCGCGATGGCGGGTCGACCTTGGGTTGGGTACGCCGTCGTCGCAGCCGCTTTCCTGATCGGACTGTTCATGGATCAGGTCGACCGCACCCAGCGTATCAACATTCTCGCACCGCCGGTGCTCCTGCTTCTGGTGTGGAATGTCTTCGTTTATCTGCTGATCGTCATCGGTTACATCGTTCGCTATGGCGAACCCGGCGACAGCGCTTTTCGCGAGCGCGTCGCTCGTCTGTTCGCCGGGCACACTCGGCAAAGACTGGGACACGGGCCCATGCGCAACGCCATCATGGTATTCGTTACCGACTGGACCGACAGGGTCGCGCCACTGATGGGGGCGCGTGCTGTGCGCGTGCTGCATCTCGCCGCGGCGGCGCTCGCGCTCGGCGTCATCGTGGGCCTGTATCTACGCGGGCTCGCGTTCCAGTACCTGGCGGGGTGGCAGAGTACGTTCCTCGACGCATCCACCGTGCAGCGCATCGCCGCGATTGCTTATGCGCCCGGCGCATGGCTCTCGCAGTGGCCGATTCCCGACGTGGCCGCGATCCAGGCGATCGAGGCGCCGCAGGGCGAGAATGCTGCGCATTGGATTCATGCAATGGCCGCTACGGTGCTGCTGATCGTCATCCTGCCACGGCTTGCGCTGGCCACGGGGTGGGGCATGGTCGCGAGTCACCGTGCGAGGCACATTTTGGGTAACCTTGATGAACCCTATTTCACGCGCCTGCTGCGCGGGTACCGCGGCACTGTCGCGCGCATCGACGTCATGCCGTTCAGCATCGCGCTCGACGATACGGTAATCCGCGGTACCGAGGCGATCGCAGCGCGGCATTACGGCGAAGGCGCGACGATGGTGATCGCAGCGCCTACCGAATATGGCGAGGTGCCCACCGCCGGGAGTTCGCAGGCTCGCAGCGGTGCCACGATCGCGGTCTTCAGCGCTGCTGCAACGCCCGAGCGCGAGGTGCACGGCGCCTTCCTCGCCGCACTGCGGACGCGCGCGAATGGCGATGTGATTGCGCTGGTGGATGAGGGTGAATGGCGAGCGCGCTGGAAACATGATGGAGCGCGCGTGACCGAGCGCGAGGCGGCATGGCGGCACCTGTGTGACGAGCATCGCGTGCCGGTGGCATTCGTGGACTTTGCCTCACCTGATCTTGACGCTGCGGACGCGGCACTCGAGCGTCCCCATGCAGAGGTCTGAGCGGGCAGGCGCAGCTCCCACGATGTCGGGAGCGCCTGCGCAAGACCGCTCGGCGCAAACCGTGGCGGTCGTTCCGGCCGCGACCAATGCAGCGACAATAACCTTGTCGCTGATCTCACATACCAATACCGGCAAGACGACGCTGGCGCGCACGCTGGTTGGCCGTGACGTGGGCGAGGTGAAGGACGAGCAGCATGTGACGCCCGCGGCGACCGCCTACGAACTGCAATCGAGCGTGCAGGGTGATCGACTGGTGCTCTGGGATACGCCGGGCTTCGGCGATAGCGTGCGCCTCAACCGGCGACTCGCGCAGCAAGGCAACCCGGTCGGCTGGTTCCTGAGCGAAGTGTGGGACCGGTTCCGCGATCGCGCATTCCATCTCGCGCAGCACGCCGTTCGCAATGTCCGCGACGAGAGCGACGTGGTGCTGTATCTCGTCAACAGCGCCGAATCACCCGAGCATGTCGGTTATCTCGACGCGGAATTGTGCATCCTCGACTGGATCGGCAAGCCGGCGATTTTGCTGCTCAACCAGACCGGGGCACCACGTCCGCGCGCAGAGGAAGCGGCGGCTGAAGGCCGCTGGCACGATGCAGTGCGTGGCCACTCGAACGTGCGCGCCGTGGCCACGCTGGACGCGTACACGCGGTGCTGGGTGCAGGAACTCGGTCTCTTCGACCTCGTCGCCGATGCCTTGGCGCCAGAGCGCCGACCAGCGATGCGGCGGCTCGCCGTCGCCTGGGAAGCACGGCGCCACGCGACGTTCGAGGCGTCGATGGCTGCGCTGGCCGCACCCATCGCACTTGCGGCCTCTGACCGCGAGGCGCTGCCGCAGACTGGGGTGGGCGGCGTGTTGCGAGATCTTGGACGCAGGCTCGGCGTCGGCAAAGGGGGCACCGCGGCGGCGCAGGCACGTGCCGTCGGCGCGATGGCCACGCGCTTGGATACGGCGATTCGCGATAGTACCGACGCGCTCATCGCGATGCACGGACTGGATGGGCACGCGCGCGGCGAAGTTCTCGAGCGCATGGCGCACGCCGCACGGATCGACGCCCCCATCGACGAGGGCAAGGCCGCGCTCATGGGAGGCGTTGTGTCGGGCGCCCTGACGGGCCTCGCGGCCGATCTCGCGGCCGGCGGCATGACGTTCGGTGCCGGGCTTGTCACCGGTGCCGTGTTCGGCGCGCTGGGTGGCGCCGGTATTGCCCGAGGCATGAACGTCACGCGGGGACGCGAAGGAAGTGTCGTGCGCTGGAACGACGCTTTCCTTATCGGTCTTGGACGCTCGGCGCTATTGCGCTATCTCGCGGTGGCGCACTTCGGGCGCGGGCGTGGTTCCTTCGCGGAGCGCGAATATCCGTCGCACTGGCTACCGCTCGCCGATGCGGTGGTCATGCAGCATCGCAAGGCCTTGATCGAACTGCTTGGCACGCGCACGAATGACTCGCGGCCGGAGGAACTGGTCCCGCCAATCACACGATGGCTTGTGGCCGCGGCCCGGGATTTGCTCGATCGTCTGTATCCCGGCGCGCTGCTTGCTGCCTGTAATAGGCGAATTAGCGCCTAGGCCGCCTTTGGTGTTTGATAGAGTCCTCGGCAATGTTGCTGCCAAGCGTAATGACCTGTCGGTGGCGAATTCATGTTCAAGCCGTGGCCGGAGTCTG
>JBDTJK010000315.1:0-8512 GCA_039935875.1 Casimicrobiaceae bacterium | reverse complement strand
AGCCAGGGCTAGTACGCCGGCCGCAGCTGCAGCACGAAGGGCGTCCGCGAGGGCGCCCCTTTTTTTCGTCGATGCGATCCGGCGCAGGCATTGTGCGCGCACTGCCGCGCGCGAGCCGGCGCCAGCTCGTACAATCGCTGTCGACTTTGCGCGGCGCGAAACGGCATGCCGGACGACTCCCAACTCGATGCACTGAAGCTGCCGCCCCATTCGCTCGAAGCCGAGCAATCGGTGCTGGGCGGACTGCTGCTCGACAACGAGGTCGAGAGCCGCATCGGCGACGTGCTGACCGATGCCGATTTCTACAGCGATGGGCATCGTGTGATCTTCCAGCACGCGATGCGGCTGATCGCCGACGGCAAGCCGGCCGATGCGGTCACGGTTGCCGAACTGCTCGCATCCACGCAGCGCCTCGACTATGTCGGCGGCCTCGCATACATCGGTGCGCTGGTGCAGAACGTGCCGACCACGGCCAATGTGCGTCACTACGCGCAGATCGTCCGCGAGCGCTCGATCCTGCGCCAGCTCGCGGCGACGGCCGGCGAGATCGCCGAATCGGCGTTCCATCCGCTCGGCCGCAGCGCGCGCGAGGTGCTCGACGAAGCCGAGACCAAGGTGATGCACATCGCCGAGCAGGGCGCGCGCGGTCAGAAACAGTATGCGACGCTGGGGTCGCTGCTGTCCGGCGTCGTCGAACGCATCGAGGACCTGTACAGCCGCGACAATCCGTCGGAAGTCACCGGCGTCGAGACCGGCTTTGCCGACCTCGACCGCGAAACGGCGGGACTGCAGCCGGGCGACCTGGTGATCGTCGCCGGTCGCCCGTCGATGGGCAAGTCGGCGCTGGCTGTCAACATGGGCGAGCACGCGGCGCTCCATCTCAAGCTGCCAGTCATCATTTTCTCGATGGAAATGGGCGCCAGCCAGCTTGCGTTGCGGATGATCGCGTCGACCGGACGGCTCAACAGCCAGAACCTGCGCACGGGCCGGCTGCAGCCCGACGACTGGAACAAGCTGGCGACGGCGCTCGGCCGCCTCAACGACGCGCCGATCCTGATCGACGAAACGCCGGCGCTGACCGCGATGGAGGTGCGCTCGCGCACGCGCCGCATCGCCAAGCAGTACAACGGCAAGCTCGGGCTCGTCATCGTCGACTACCTGCAGCTGATGCAGGCAAACGCGGTGGGTGAGAATCGCGCCACGGAGATCTCCGAAATCTCGCGCTCGCTGAAGGCGCTGGCGAAGGAACTCAAGGTACCCGTGATTGCGTTGTCACAGCTCAACCGCGGCCTCGAGCAGCGGCCCAACAAGCGTCCGGTGATGTCGGATCTTCGCGAAAGCGGCGCGATCGAGCAGGACGCTGACGTGATCCTGTTCATCTACCGCGACGAGGTCTACAACCCCGATACTCAGGACAAGGGTGTCGCCGAGATCATCATCGGCAAGCAGCGCAACGGTCCCATCGGCACGGTGAGGCTCACGTTCATCGGCGAGTTCACGCGTTTCGAGAATTTTGCCGCGCAGGGAAGCTACTGACGGATCAGATATCGCGCGACGCCGTCGTCACACGCCCCGCTGCAGCAGGAACAGTCCACCAACGATCAGCGCGATGCCGCCCCACTGCAACGGCAGCAGGCGCTCGTGGAACAGCACGACGCCCATCATTGCGACGACGATCAGCGTCAGGCCGGTGTACAGCGGGAAAAGCTGCGCCATCTCGAAGTGCGTCAGCGCGTGCAGGTACCACAGGAACACGCCGCCGTAGAGGGCCAGCGCCAGCGCGACCACCAGCCCTTGCGTCGCCAGCAGCTCGACGAACGACGCATGCGGCTGCTGCGACGCCCATTTCAGCAGCGCATGCGCAGCCGACAGCACGACCGCCAGCCCCACCGCGTTTGCGATCATCCATCCTTGAGTCGAATTCATCCGGCAAGTCCCCCGCATCCCGAGCGGCCGACATCATCGCATGCGTGCGACGAACGTGACGATTTCGAGTGCGCGCGGATCGACCGCCGCGACATCCACGGTCCAGTGATTGCTGCGATTGCCTGCGCAGCGATAGACGCGCGTGACGAGGTCCGCGCTCGCGGCATCGACAGGGACGCCGTTGCATTGCACGCGGCTGTCCCAGTCAGGCATCCAGGTGACGCGCGGATTGCTGACGACCACGAGTTCCGACGCGGCCGCGTCAAATCCGTATTCGACGTGGGTTGCCGGCCCCGACCGGTATTCGTGCGGCGGATAGCGGGCATCTTGCGGCAGGTCGCGGTGCGGCGGCGCGGCGACGATTCGAGCAACACGATCGATGCCCAAGCCGCCAACGCGCAGCGACGGTACGGCGCCGACGTCGCGGTAGCGCCGCAGCGCCAGCGCGAGGTGGCCGCGCGCAGTGGTTGACGCGGTGTCATGCTCATCGGTGAAGCGACGCAGCAACTCTGCACAATGCAGTCGCAGCGGCATCGCATAGAACACGTCGAGCGCATACGCAAGCGATGCGTAGACCGGTGCCGGATCGGCGCACAACGCCCTGCCGAGCGGGTCGACGCTGGCCGCGTACAACCAGATATCGGTCGGTGTCGCGCGTGGCGACGGTGCATGCGTGACGTTGGCAAGCGACGGAATGTCGATGCGTCCGCCTCCGTCACGCATCGCGTGCACGATGCCGATCCCGGCGATCGCGGCGGCGCATAGCGCAGGCGCGATGAACAGTGCGAGCGGCCGCGTATTGCTGAACCAGCGCCATCCGCTGGCGACGAGCAGCGCATACCCTGGAATGATCGAATACGTCATGTATACGGGCGTTACCGGGCGCACGAATGCGACGAACGATGCAGCAGCCAGCAGCATCAGCAATCCCCATCGGGCTGCGCTGTCGCGGCCGAGCGCTGCGACCAGGCCGCGCAACGCGCCGGCGATTCCCAGCAGTGCGACCACCGTCGCCACATTGCCCGACAGTGTGTTTGCCGTAGCGAACACTGCTTCCATGATCGCGTGCGGCCCGGTCCACGCAACGCTCCACAGCAGTGCCGGTACGCGGGCGAGATTGGCGACGTCGATGTTGGCCGAAGCGACCTGGCGCGACGCATCGAGCAGCGATCCGGCTGCGAACAGCGCCGGCACGAACGGCAACGCAAACCCCGCGAGCGCGGCCAGCACGGCATTGACGCGCTCGCGCAGGATCGTGGTGACCACGGCAGGCGACAGCAACGCGCGCAGAAAGACGATTATCGCGATCCATGCACAGGATGGATGTGCGTGCGTCGCGCAACTTGCGGCGAGTCCTGCGGCAAACCACCAGCCGCTGTGCGGCGTGTCGCGTGCGCGCAGCACGCAGTACAGCGTTGCGATGACCGCGGTACGCACGGCATTGGTGCTGGCGAAACCGACGCTCTCGAACGACGCAAATCCGGGCATCGCCAGCGCCGCCACCCACAACAGGCCGAGGCTTCGATCACCGATGCGCTTGCCTGCGGCATACGCCAACGGAAATTGCAGCGCGCCCACGACCACCGCAGCCATTGCGGCGGCGAGCCACGTCGGCGAGACGGTCATCGGTAGCGCCAACAGGTAATACCAGAGCGGTCCGAGGTGGGCGCTGCCGGCGATCAGCGGCCCGAGCAGCGGCCGCGCGCCGTCGTGGACGATCGAATAGGCGACGGCGACGTCGCGACCCGGATCGTAGCCGCCGCCGACGAACAGACCGAAACCGACGTAGGCGCATGCGACCACGGCGACGACGGCGGACGCCCCGACGCGATCGGTCACGGCGCTGGAGGTGTGGTGCCGTGGCGCGAGCGCACGACGTACAACGGCCTCGACTTCACCTCTTCGTAGATGCGCGCAACGTATTCGCCGAGCACGCCGAGCGACAGCAATTGCAAGCCTCCGAGGAACAGGATCAGCGCGATTGTCGACGCGTAACCGGGCAGGTCAACGCCCAGCAGCAGCGTCTTTCCCACCAGCCAGGCGCCGTAGACGAACGCGAGCACCGCAATCGCAAATCCGGTCAGGCTGGCCGCCTTCAGCGGTGCGGCCGAGAACGACGTGATCGCGTCGGTGCCGAGGCGCCACAGCTTGCCGATGTTGTACGACGAACGGCCGCCGATGCGCGCATCGACCTCGTAATCGACGGTGGCGTAGCGGAATCCGACCCACGCGTAGAGGCCCTTCATGAAGCGCGCGCGTTCGGGCATCGCGCGCAACGCACGCACCACCGGCGCGGAGAGCAGGCGGAAATCACCGGTGCCCCGCGGCAACTCGATCGTGGTGACGCTGCGGAAAATGCGGTAGAAGACGGCGGACAGCGCCCTGCGCAACACGCCGTCGCGCGCGACATTGCGGCGCACGGCGACGACCATGTCGTTACCTGAGTGCCAGCGCTCGACCAGCGCGCCGATCAGCTCTGGCGGGTGCTGCAGGTCGGCATCGATCGGGATCACCGCCTCGCCGCGCGCATGGTCAAGGCCGGCGGCCAGCGCGATTTCCTTGCCGAAGTTGCGCGATAGCTCGACCACGACGATGCGCGGCTCGCGCTCGCGCGCTGCTAGCATCGCCAACAGCGACGCGTCGCCGCTGCCGTCATCGACGAACACGATCTCCCATGGCAGTGCCAACTCCTCAAGAGCCGCACGTGCGCGCACGATGAACGCGTCGATGTTCGGCGCTTCGTTGAACACCGGCACGACCAGTGACAGCACGGGCGTCGCCGGCGCAGGTACAGCGGTTGCGGGAAGTTCCACGATTGCCCTCACCCGCTGCGCGGTTCGCGCCGCGTCAGAGGATCTCTGCCGCGTGGTCGGCGAGACGCGAGCGCTCGCCGCGCGTCAGCGTGATGTGACCTGAATGCGTCCAGCCCTTGAAGCGGTCGACGACGTAGGTGAGCCCGGAGCTGCCTTCGGTCAGGTACGGCGTGTCGATCTGCGCGATGTTGCCGAGGCACACTACCTTGGTGCCTGGGCCTGCGCGCGTGATCAGTGTCTTCATCTGCTTGGGCGTCAGGTTCTGCGCCTCGTCGATGATCAGGAACTTGTTGATGAACGTACGCCCGCGCATGAAGTTGAGGCTCTTGACCTTGATCCGCGAGCGTATCAGGTCGCGCGTCGCGGCACGTCCCCATTCGCCGGCTTCGTCGTCGGTCTTGTTCAGCACGTCCAGGTTGTCCTCCAGCGCGCCCATCCACGGGTTCATCTTCTCTTCCTCGGTACCTGGCAGGAAACCGATGTCCTCGCCGACCGGCACGGTGACACGGGTCATGATGATCTCGGTGTACACCTTGAACTCGAGTGTCAGCATCAGTCCCGCGGCCAGCGTCAGCAACGTCTTGCCGGTGCCCGCTTGTCCGAGCAGCGTAACGAAGTCGAGCTCGGGATTCATCAGCAGGTTGAGCGCGAAATTCTGCTCACGGTTGCGCGCGGTGATGCCCCACACGTTGTTCTTCTGGTGCGTGTAGTCCTTCAGCGTCGTCAGCAGCGCCGTGCGTCCGCTGATCTCCTTGACCACCGAATAAAACGGCTGCTCGCCCGGCTTTTCCTGGTAGACGAATTCATTGGTCAGCAGTGACGGCACCAGCGGGCCCGTCACCCGATACATCGTGTGCCCGCCCGCCTGCCACGATTCCATCCCCTTGCCGTGGCGATCCCAGAAGTCGTCGGGCAGCGGCTGCATGCCGGGATACAGCAGCTCGGTGTCCTCGAGCACCTTGTCGTTGAAATAGTCCTCGGCGGCGATGCCCAGCGCGCGCGCCTTGATGCGCATGTTGATGTCCTTGGACACCAGGATGACGCTGCGCGTTGGATCGCGCTGCGTCAGGTACATGACGACCGCCAGGATCTTGTTGTCGGCCTTGCCGTTGGCGAGCGAGGGTGGCAGCTCGGTGGTGATCGTCTCGGTTTGCAGGAACAGGCGCCCGGTGGCGGCGCCGTTCGACTTCACGTTAAGCGCGATGCCGGCTGCGATGCTCTCGGCCGAGGCTTCGGTCTGCGCGGTGACGAGTTCGTCGAGGAAGCGCGTTGCCTGGCGTGCATTGCGCGCCACTTCGGTGAGGCCCTTCTTGTTGTTGTCGAGCTCCTCGAGCGTCAGGATCGGCAGGTAGACGTCGTGTTCCTCGAAGCGGAACAGGCTGGTGGGGTCGTGCATCAGCACGTTGGTGTCGAGCACGAACAACTTGCTGTCGGAACGGGAGGCGCTGCGGCTGCCGGACTTCCCGGCGGCGTCCTGGGACTTGCGGGAACTGGCGAGGGAAAGTAACTGGTTCGCGGGTGCTAGCTTGTGTTCGGCCATACGCCTCCAGGGAGTTGAACGGCTCGCAAGCCACCGCGAGCACTGCGGTCAATCGTACGCTTGCGCCGGCTCGGCATACAAGCCCTTGCGTTCGCAGTGCGCGGCAACCACGACCGATTGTGTTGCAAAGGCGATACTCGTGCGCCACTCGGGCGCTGTCATTCGCCCTGGCGAATCTCGCGCACGCAGGCAAGTACCTCTTCGACGTGCCCCGGCACCTTGACGCCACGCCACTCCCGCACCAGGTTGCGTGCGCCGTCGATGACGAACGTGCTGCGCTCGATGCCGCGTACCTTCTTGCCGTACATGGTCTTCATTTTCATGACGCCGAACTGCGCGCACAGCGCCTCGTCCGGATCGGAGATCAGCTCGAATGGAAACTCCATCTTCGCCTTGAATCTGGCGTGCGAGGCGAGTGTGTCGCGCGACACGCCGGCAACCAGCGACCCCGCCTTGCGGAACTGCGCGTGGCGGTCGCGGAAGTCGGCGCCTTCGGTAGTGCAGCCGGGCGTGTCATCGCGCGGATAGAAGTAGAGTACGACGGTCTTGTCGGGATGTGCCGACAACGTAAACTGTCCTGCGGTGGACGCTGCCGTGAAGTCATCGATTTTCATGTCATTTCCACCGTTGGGGTTGCGGCGTTCGCGCGGAGCGCTGCGCGATCGTATTCGCCGAGGAATTCCTGCTGCTGCACCAGTAGCGTGCCGCTGCGTCCGTCGACGCGGCCCAAGCCGGTTACGCAGCGCGGGAGCGCCATCGGCTCGATGGACTCGTACAGCGTGCGCATCGGCACCAGCGTATAACCCTGCGCGCGCCAGCCGATGATGAGTTGCGCCAGCACGGGTGCGAGCTTCATGCCCTCCAGCTCGGCATGCAACGTGAACACATGTCCGGCCGCGGGCGGAACTTGCGTCAGCGAGAGCAGGTGCGTGGCGACGTTACCAGCCTCCACGCCGTCGCGGCCAAGCAATTCGTCGAGCGTGGGCAGCGTGGTCGGGAATTGCGGGCAGCGGATCAGCTCTGCGTTCCACACCGGCAGGTGCGGATGCGTACCGCGTCCGTCCGAGCAGTAGTCGAAGCCGAGCTGCTGCGTCAGGCGCATCGCGTGCACGTTCATCTGCCATCCCGCCGCTCCGTGGGTGTGGGGGGGCTCGCCGAAGATGTCGACAAAGCGGGCAATGGCGCGGTCCATTTCCACGGCGGTCCAGCGCGCGTTTGCGCGCGCGACGCCATCCTGCCAGCGCACGTGGTCATGGCAATGGATTCCGCATTCATAGCCGAGGTCGCGCACGCCGCGCATGATGCGTGCGCCTTGTCTGCCGATGTCGGGACCGGGGAGCAGCGTGCCGTTGAGCAGGGTGCGCAGTCCGTAATGCGACAGCACGCTGGTGCGCTTCACCTTGCCGAAGAAGCCGGGCCGCAGCACGCGCCTGATCGCGCGCCCGGTATGGTCGCGGCCGAGGCTCCACAGGAACGTCGCACCCGCGCCGTGGCGGCGGAACAGGTCGACCAGCCGCGGCACTCCTTCGCGCGTGCCGCGGAAGGTGTCTACGTCGACCTTCAGCGCAAGCAGGCTCATCGCACTGCCGTCGTCGCGTCGCTCACTCGACCAGCGCGCGCGCCGATGCGACGTGTCCGCGGTAGGCGTCGAAGATGTGCCGCAGCGAATCGGCCATGTCGAAGCGCGGGCGCCAGTCGAGGTCGCGCATTGCGTTGTCGATCTTGGGCACGCGGTTCTGCACGTCCTGGTAGCCGCTGCCGTAGTACGCTTCCGCGGTCGTTTCCACCAGTTTCACGTCGCGCGCGCTGTCGCGATATTCGGGATACTCGCGAGCGAGCGCCAGCATCATCGTCGCGAGCTCGCGCACCGAGTAGTTGTTGTCCGGGTTGCCGATGTTGTAGATCTGTCCGCTGGCCACGCCGCCGCGGTTGGCGATTATCGCCATCAGCGCGCTGACGCCGTCGTCGATGTAGGTGAACGTGCGTTTCTGCGTGCCGCCATCGACGAGCTGGATGGGTTCGCCACGCACGATGTGGCCCAGGAACTGGGTGATTACCCGCGAGCTGCCTTCCTTGGCGGTATTGATCGAGTCGAGTCCGGCGCCAATCCAGTTGAACGGGCGGAACAGCGTGTAGTCGAGCCCCTGCTCCATCCCGTATGCGTGGATGACGCGGTCCATCAACTGCTTCGCGCACGCATAGATCCAGCGTGGCTTGTTGATCGGCCCGAGCA
>JBDTJK010000314.1:0-2843 GCA_039935875.1 Casimicrobiaceae bacterium | reverse complement strand
CGTCAGCCAGGCACGCTAGCGCCGTGCTCGATTTCCCACTGCCGCTGGGACCGCTGACCAGCAGGCCGCGCCGGTCATTCGGATCGCGGCAGCCGATTGCCGCACTGTGCAGCAGCGCGCCGCCGCGCGAGGCCACCCACCATTGCAGGATGTGCTTGAACGGCGCGGCGCGCTCGTAATACGGCACCGACGCCATGTCGGCGAGCCACCAATGCGCACGTCGTAATGCGATGTCCAGGATCGACAGGACGCCGCTATCGGGCTGGTAGAACGCGCTGCTGGTGGCATCGGAAAACCCGCCGAGACCTTCCGCAGGAGAATCCGCGCGCCGCAACACATCGGAATCCAAAAGCGCTACGTCATCCGTCGCGCCATTCCATATATGGAGATCGAGCGCCGGCGCCGAGGAATCGTTGGCGGCAGTACGCAGCGGCTCGCACGCTGCCAGAAGCTGATCGGCACCCGATCCGGCAGTCGTGTGAATGGTTACCGGTACCCCTGCGATCCGGAAGTGCGATGTGATTGCGGGCGTTGTGTTGGCCGCTTGGTCGAGTCGATGCGACAACGCACGAATCGCATCTCGCGCGCTGGCCTCCAGCCCGGCGGTCATGACTGCGCGGGTTCGCGTCTCTGCGGCCAGCCGAAATCTCCGACTTCATGCACAGGGTCAAGTGTCAGCATCTCGCGCATGTCGTCGAAACGCTCGATCGCAAACCCCTGATAGCTGGCAACCGCGACGGCTTGTTCCAAATTGGTGGCACTCGCTGCACTGGCCGGCCGCAGGATCTGCTCATCGACAAGCTGCTGCGCGAACCGGACGATGTCGGCTTCGACGGTAGCGATCTCGGTCCCGGTGGTAGTTGCCACGGCCGCGGCGATGGTATCGAGCGCGCAACCACCGACGAGCGCCGGCCACACGGCCGCGCCGACCCCGGCGACGCTGTAATAAATGCCGTCGCGAAGATTCATCACCATCACTTCCCCGTCGACTCGTTCTCCAATGATGACAGGCGCGTTCAGCTCATAGCGGAAGGATTGCATCGATGACATTCGGAAAGCGCGAAAGTCTGCGACTATATCGCCAAATGAACGATCGTCAAATGGCTGCGGCAAAACCGCAGTACCGTCGCTATTCGGGATTCTTCCGCTCGCGCAGCAGACGCAGGATCAACGACAGCGAGTAACCCCGGCTTTGCAGGAAGCGAACCTGGCGTGCCTTTTCGCGATCGTTGGCGGGCGGGTCGGGAAACCGCCGGGTCAATAGCGCCAGCGCATCGGCGGCATCGTCGATGACGGACAGTTCCGAATTGACGTCGGCCACCGCTTCGGCTTCGACGCTTTGCGACTTCATCGTGTGCTCGATCGTGCGTCGCGAATAGCGGCCGGACATCTGCGTGACGAGCGAATGCGCGTAGCGCGCGTCGGACAGCAGGCCGAGCTGCTGCATCTCATTCAGCACGCCCTCGACTTCATCCGCGGGGGCGCCACGGCGAACCAGCCGCTGCGTCAACTCCGCGCGGCCGTACTCGCGTCGCGCAAGCATGCGGATCGCGCTGGCGCGAACGCTGACCGGCGCCTTGACCCGTCTCAATCCCGGCACAGCGTCTGCACGAGCCACTCGACCCGTTGCTGGACATGGCAAGTGCGATTCACGAGTCGATGCCCGGGTTGTCGGTGCGACCGGCGATGCGACCGGAGATCAGTCGTCGTCCTGCACGACGACCTTCGGACGAAATGCCGCCGGAACGTTGACTGCAACGCGAATCTTGGCTTCGATTTCCTCGGCCAGCGCGGGATGTTCGCGCAGGAATTCGCGCGCGTTGTCCTTGCCCTGACCGATCTTCTCGCCGTTGTACGCGTACCAGGATCCCGATTTTTCGACGATGCGGTGAGTGACGCCGAGCTCGACGATTTCGCCTTCGCGGGAGATGCCCTCCCCGTACAGGATGTCGAACAAAGCTTCGCGGAACGGAGGTGCGACCTTGTTCTTGACGACCTTCACCCGCGTTTCGTTGCCGACCACTTCCTCGCCCTTCTTGATGGCGCCAATGCGGCGGATGTCGAGACGCACCGAGGCGTAGAACTTGAGCGCGTTGCCGCCGGTGGTGGTTTCGGGATTGCCGAACATCACGCCGATCTTCATGCGGATCTGGTTGATGAAGATCACCAGCACGTTGGCACGCTTGATGTTGCCAGCGAGCTTGCGCAGCGCCTGGCTCATCAGCCGCGCCTGCAGGCCGGGAAGCTGGTCGCCCATCTCGCCCTCGATTTCGGCCTTCGGCACCAGCGCCGCCACCGAGTCGATGACGATCACGTCGACGCTGCCCGAACGCACCAGCATGTCGGCGATCTCGAGGCCCTGCTCGCCGGTGTCCGGTTGCGAAATGAGCAGGTCGCCCACCTTGACGCCAAGCTTTTCGGCGTAGACGGGGTCGAGCGCGTTTTCGGCGTCGATGTATGCCGCCGTGCCGCCCACCTTTTGCATCTGGGCGACGACCTGCAGGCATAGCGTCGTCTTGCCAGACGATTCGGGTCCGTAGATTTCAACGACGCGCCCGCGCGGCAATCCGCCGATGCCGAGCGCGATATCGAGACCGAGCGATCCGGTCGACACGACGGACAGATCGTTTTCGATCTGCGCCGCGCCCATTTTCATGATCGAGCCTTTGCCGAACTGCTTTTCGATCTGCGCGAGCGCGGCGGCCAGCGCTTTGGTTTTTTGGTCATCCATGGGGGTGTCGAAAGGCATTTCAGGTTCTCCGGAGTATCGCGCGGCAACGTGCCGAACGGGTTGGCGTAAAGCGATCATCGCATAGAACGAACGTTCGATGCAAGTCATCCGG
>JBDTJK010000313.1:0-4686 GCA_039935875.1 Casimicrobiaceae bacterium | reverse complement strand
TTGCACGTTACCTGCGCACGGCGTTCGCGCCGCGCCCATGGCTGCGCCGCGCCGTGCATCTCGCTGCCGCATTGCTGGTGGGCGTGACCTGCACGCTGTTCGCGGGATTCGCCAATGCAACCAACGTTTTTGCGCTGCAGTGGTTCGCGCGCTGGCCCTGGCTCTCGCTCATCGTCATGCCGTCGACGCTGCTGCTGTGCGCGTACGTGACGTTGCGCTGGTTTCCGTTTGCCGCGGGCAGCGGGATTCCGCAGGCCATTGCCGCGCTGCAGACCGCCGAGGCGTCCTGGCGGCGGCGCCTCCTTTCCCTGCCGGTTGCGGCCGCCAAGGTGGTACTGGTCCTGATCGCACTGCTCGGCGGAGCGGCGGTCGGTCGCGAAGGACCGTCGGTGCACGTGGGTGCATCGATGATGTATGCGCTGTCACGTGTCAAGGCGTTGCGCCTCGATCGCGACGCCGACGGCCTCATTCTCGCCGGCGCCGGAGCGGGCATTGCTAGCGCATTCAATACGCCACTGGGTGGCATCGTGTTCGCGCTCGAGGAGATGAGCCGCCACCATCCGTTTCGCGCGCACAGCGCGACGTTGGTCGCGGTGATAGGGGCGGGGATTGCATCACTGCTGCTGGTAGGCAAATACACGTATTTCGGTGTCGTCCACACCATGCTGCCCGGCAGATGGGCGGTGCAGGCCGTACTTGCGACCGGCATCGCGAGCGGCCTCGCCGGTGGCGTTTTCGCGCGCGCTGCGACGAGCCTGCAAGACGTTCTGCCCCACCGCGTGCGCGAAGCGCTGGTGCACCATCCGCTGCGCAGTGCCGCGCTGTGCGGGCTTCTGCTCGCATTGCTGGCGCTCGCCACCGGCGGTGCGACGATGGGCACCGGATATGCCGTCACACGAGCGCTGATCGACGGGACGGCCACCGACCCGGGCCTCGGCTATGCCCCGGCGCGACTGCTGGCGACGTACCTGTGCGTGCTGGCGGGAATACCCGGCGGCCTCTTCGCGCCCTCGCTCGCGATCGGCGCCGGTCTCGGCGCCGCGATGCAGGTGTTGTTGCCTGGCGTGCCGATCGGTTCGCTGGCGTTGCTCGCGATGGTGGGCTATTTGGCGGCGGTCACGCAATCGCCGATCACATCGTTCGTGATCACCATGGAGATGACGGCCAACCAGGACTTGCTGCTGCCGATGATGGCGGTATCTGTGATCGCGTTCGGCATTTCGCGCACGCTCTGCCGGGCACCCATCTACGATGCACTCGCTGTGGGGTGGATGCGCCCACCAGTGCGCGCGCAACAACCATGACGTGGCGAATGCCGCGCGACGGCATTCGCTGTCGGTGCGTGCATCCGCGTTCGAAAGAAATCAGGCTGCGGCGGTGTCGTAAAGAATCGCCGCGTCCGCTGCGCCAGCGGTATCAGTTGCTCCAGGTGCCGGTCAACGGCAGCTCCATGAAAATCAGGTGGGGCATGAGTTCCTGCGGATACTGGTGGTAGCAGGCACACTCCTTGAAGCCAATCGACTTGTACATCGCGATCGCCTCCCTCAGCAAGGTGCCCGTGTCCAGCCGCATCAACGTGTAGCCGTCGTCGCGTGCCGATTGGATCAGCGCGTTGCATAGCCTGCGGCCGGTGCCGGCGCCACCGAATTCGCGACGCACGAACAGCCGCTTCATCTCGCAGCTTCCATCCGCCAGCTGGCGATAGGCGCCGCCGCCACAGATATGACCATCGCGGCTGGCGAGCAGCGTCTTGCCCTTCGGCGGTCCGTAAGTCGACGAGAGCGTCTTCAATTCGCTCGCCAGCGATTGGTAGCCGAAGACCTTGTCGATCAGCCACGAATTTTCCTGGTAACGGGTTCGGGACCAGTCGACATATTCGGTGACAAGCGCGGCAAAGTCAGCGTAGTCGTCGGCACTCGACGCTGTGTGGATCGATTCGGTCAAGGATTGCTCCGCGTTGGGCCCGGCGGTACGAGCATGGCCAACGATTTTTTGTCCGCGGTGCCGCCGAAGAATTTGTCGAGCGCATGG
This sequence comes from Casimicrobiaceae bacterium, assembly GCA_039935875.1. Lineage (GTDB taxonomy): Bacteria > Pseudomonadota > Gammaproteobacteria > Burkholderiales > Casimicrobiaceae > VBCG01. The sequence continues at coordinate 2,655 of JBDTJK010000313.1, read as the reverse complement.
CGGAATCCGGCATCCGCCGGCGCAACGAAATGGAACAGCGTCAGGCACGAGCGAAACTTGGCGGCATCGGTCGCGCCCAGCACCTGCACCGGGTCGCGGGTCGCGAGTGCATTGAGTGCGGCCACGCACTCGCACAATCGTGGGCCCAGCACAGGATGCGCCAGGTAGTCACGCGCTTCCTCCACGGAGCCAATGCCATAGAGGGTCGATTTCGAACTCGATCCCAGCCTGCGCAGTTGCGGCAGCACATACCAGATCCAGTGTGTCCGCTTGCTGCCGGTGCGAAGTTCGGCCAGCGCGCGTGGATAGTCGTGCGCCTGGGCCTCGACGAACCGCGCCAGGTTATAGGGATCGACGTGCGCAGCCGTCACCGGTTGTGCTCGCTTGGCAAGGTAGTCGATTCCCAAACCTCTTCACGTGTCGATGCGAGCCACAACACTATTCGAGCTGCGCGCGCATCGCCATCGGCCGTGGGGACCGGGTGGCCTTGTCGATGCGGTAGCTGACGCGCAAACCGGTGAGGAATTCACGCGCGATCGGCTGTATCTGCTGCTGCGCGCGCAGCAGCGACAGGTAGAGCCCTTCGATCCCGAGCGCGTCACACGTGCGTGCGACTAGTCCGAGCGTCGCGGGGTCGATCAGGTCGGTGCGCTCGCAGTAACGGATCTCGCCACTCATGTACATGTCGAGCTCGTTGGCGGCGATCATCGCCACGACCTCGGCGTCGAGCAGTGTCGACGGGGTCACTGGGTGCAGTGTCGCGACCGCGCTCGCGTTCGCCGACCGCCGCAGGGCGTACGCGCGCACGCGCCTCTCGATCGCGCTACCGCGCCCTCCGAGTACGGCGCAGACCGACTGCGCAGCCGCGCGGGGACCGTCCGCGTGCGGCGCGCAATGCGTATAGGCTGCGTGCAGCAACCCGCTGGCGACCGTTTCGGCGCGCAGACCGTAGCGAACGAGCACGCTGGCCGTGCCGCACACGTGGTTGATGAATGGACGGCCGCACGGGCGGTAACCGCCGTCCGTCAGCACATGCGCAAGCCCATAGGCAGTGGCGATGACCACCAGCTCGTTACGCGTGTATCCGCGCTCACGTGCAAGGTCGAGGAGACCCGAACGCGTCTGCTGCAGTTCGTGCGCGTCCATCATCGAGCGACGCTCGCCGTGATTGCGCATTGCCGGACGGATCGGATCGACCTGTGCCTTGTGCAGCGCAAGGAATTGCAATACACCACCGAATGACCGCTCGTCGTCGATCACATCCCACTTGCTGCAGAACACCGCGATGCTCGCATCGGCGTCGGCGCGCAGCCATCGCTTGCGAAAGAACGCGAGGTCATCCAGCGTGTACTGCGCATGCGCGAGGTACGTCACGCGTGCGGAAGGCTCGATATAGGTGGCGAATCCCAGCCGGCGCGCGCGGAGTGACGTGTCGATGTGCTCGTGTACGCAGCGGACGTCCGCATCGAGCACGCCTGCGTGCAGCAGTGCCGTGCGCACCAGCATGCAATGGAATTCGACGAAATCGCAGGGTTCGCGCCACAGCTCATCGACGATCAGGTTGGGGTCCTTGCCCGAATGGACATGCACTTCGTTCATTACGCGTCCATCGGGTGAGAGACTTTCCACCAGACGGCCGCCTGCCATATGGATGCTGGCGGGCTGTCCATCGCCCGCAGTCAGGTACAGCGGCCCGACGATGCCGGCGCCGGTGTCATCGGCGCACTCGATCAGCGTGTCGAGCCAGCCGGCCTCGACTTCGACGTCGTTGTCGATGAACACCGTGTAGTCCGTCGTGATCAGCCCGGCAATGCGAACGCGCGCTTGCTGCGGCCACAAGGGTTCGTCGAAGCGCACGATCTCGATGTTCCACGCATCGGCGTGGGCCGCCAGTTCGTCGCGCAGCCACGTGGGTGAATCGCAGTCCGCGTAAATGAAGCGGTACGGCCGTCGCGTATTGGCGACGATCGACTCGATGGCGGACACGCTGAGCGAATGCCGCTCGCGCGCGGTCATCACGATTGTCGCTCGCGCCAAGCAGGATGGCGCGGCATTCATCGGCGCACGCTCCCGACCGGCCGACCCGGGCTCCGGATTTCGGCATGCGACGCACACTTGAATCGACTCAGGGCGCTCTCCGCTTGCGTCGCGCATCGTCCGGCGTCTGCTATTGCAGAGATCTTGAGCATGTTCCCGGATTTATACTCCTCGCGCCGCGACATTCCAACTGGCGCGCTGCGCATTGCCTGCCCTTTACACCAGGCGCACGACCTTCCGCTTGCGCCAGAAGAAGAGGTAATACATGGCCTGCATGGCCAGCATGGCCAGGAACGTAACGGGATAGGCCATCCACACGCCCTTGAGGCCGAAACGCGCCGACAGCGCATAGGCGGCGGGAAGCTCGATGGCTGCGATGCAGAAGATCGATATCCCTGTAGGCACCAGCACCGCACCCGACGCGCGCATCACACCGCTCAGGACCGCCGCTGCGCCGTAAACGACACTGCTCCACAGCATGATGTGCAGCAGCGACTGCGCGATCTCGACTACGGGCGCGCTGGTGATGAACGCGCCAACCAGCATCCTGGAGAACAGGTAGCCCAATGTCACCAGGCCACCGGTCATCAGGATATTCATCCGCAAGCCAGTAGCGGT
>JBDTJK010000312.1:0-8282 GCA_039935875.1 Casimicrobiaceae bacterium | reverse complement strand
TCGAGAACATCGGCATCATTGTCGCGGCCATCGGTCTCGCGATCCTGTTCAGCGCATACGACAGGCCGCTGCTCGCGGCGATCGCGCTGACTGCCGCCCTCTATCATTGCCTCAACCACGCGATGTTCAAGACCCTTTTGTTCCTCACCACCGGGGCAGTACTGCACGCAACGCGCGAGCGCAGCCTCGGCAGGCTCGGCGGCCTGATCCACCGGATGCCGTGGGTCGCATGGCTCGCGCTGGTGGGCACGCTGGCAATCGCCGGGCTGCCACCGCTCAACGGCTTCGTGTCCGAGTGGCTGCTGCTGCAGGCGTTTCTCGCGACATCCGCGCTACCGCAATCGTTCGTCAACATGCTGGTGCCGCTTGCCGCGGGCGCGCTGGTGCTGGCGGTGGCGCTCGCGGCCTACGTGATGGTGAAATTCTACGGCGTGATTTTCCTCGGCCGACCGCGCGAGGCGAATCTCGCCAACGCGCACGATGCCGGTGGCCCGGAGCGGGCGGCACTGCTATGGCTAGCGGCCGCGTGCGTGCTTCTCGGCATCTTTCCGGTCAACGTCATTCACATGATCGACCCGATCAACACGATGCTCGTCGGCTCGACGCTCGGCAATGCCGGAAGCGGCAACTGGCTGCTGCTTGCGCCCATCGACGCCGCGCGCGCGAGCTATAGCCCTCTGATCGTTCTGGTCGTGATCGTCATCGTCGTGCTGCTGACGACACAGGCCGTCCATCGCTGCTATCACGGCCGCCTTCGCAGCGAACCCGCGTGGAACTGCGGCGCGCCGGTGCAAACGCCGCGAATGCAGGATTCGGCAGAGGGTTTTGGCCAGCCGATACGGCAGGTGTTCGAGCCGTTCTTCCGGATGACGCGCGAGCTGCCCACGGCATTCGACACCGAGCCCAGGTATTCGGTGACGATCGGCGACCCTTTCTGGAACTGGATCTACCTGCCGCTGATGCGCGCCACCGAGTCCGTCGCGCGGTTGGGCGGCCGCGTCCAGCAGGGCCGGATATCGGTCTATCTCACCTACAGCTTCGTGACGCTGCTCGCGTTGCTGTTCTTCGTGCTATGAACCTCGCCACTTTCGGCTCGCAGCTGCTGCAACTCGCGATCGCGCTCGCAGTGGCGCCGTTGCTCGTCGGCTGGGTCAACCAATGCCGCGCGTGGCTGCAGAACAAATCGGCGCCGCCGCTGACGCTGCCCTACCGGATGTATCGCAAGCTGTTCATGAAGGACGCGGTGATCGCCGACAACGCGTCGGCGCTGTTTCGCATATCTCCCTACATCGTTTTCGGTGCGATGTGCTGCGCAGCGGCGATCGTGCCGTCCCTCGCCACCGACCTGCCGTTCGGCCGCGCCGCCGATGCGATCGCGCTGGTCGGGTTGTTCGCGTTGGCGCGCGTATTCCTGGCCCTCGCGGCGATGGACATCGGCACACCTTTCGGTTCGTCGGGCGCGCGGCGCGAAATGTTCATCGGTTTCCTCGCCGAGCCTGCGCTGCTGATGGTGTTCTTCACCGCGTCGCTTATTTCCGGCTCGACGTCTCTGCCGGCTATCGTCGACGCGCTCGCACATCACACGTTCGGCATCTATCCAAGCCTCGCGTTCGCCGGTGTCGCGTTCACGATGGTTTCACTGGCGGAGAACGCGCGTATCCCGGTCGACAACCCGGCTACGCACCTTGAACTGACGATGATCCACGAGGCGATGGTGCTCGAGTATTCGGCACGCCACCTCGCGCTGATCGAGTGGTCGTCGGCATTGAAGCTGTTCAATTATTCATGCATCGGCATCGCGTTGTTCGTGCCATTCGGCATCGCGGAAGGCGGCGACTGGCGCGCGCTGATCGGCGCTGCGCCGATCCTCGTCGCCAAGCTCGCGCTCGGTGGTGCAGCACTCGCGCTGATCGAAACGCTGTCGGCGAAGCTACGCATCTTCCGCGCACCCGAATTCCTGGGCACGGCGTTCCTGCTCGCCGTGCTCGGCATGCTGGTCAACTTGCTGCTGGGGAGCTGAAGCCGTGACGGCGCTTCCGCTCTACGCGCAATTGATCAACCTGCTGGCTGCCCTGCTGCTGCTGCTCGCGTTCGCGATGCTGGCGCAGCGCCGCGTGCTGTCGCTGATCGACCTCTACGCGGCGCAGGGGCTCGCGCTCGGCGTATCGACGGCGATCGTCGCCTACGCGACATCGCAGCCACATCTCTACTGGTCGGCCGGCCTCACGTTGGTGCTGAAGGTCATGCTGCTGCCGTGGATCCTCTATCGGATGATCCGCAAGCTCGACGTCAAGTGGGAATTCGAGCGGTTGATCAACATCCCGACAACGATGCTGATCGGAATCGTGCTCGTGGTGTTCGCGTTCAACCTGGCGGTGCCGATCTCGCAGCTCGCGAGCACCGTGACCCGGGCGACGCTGGGGATCGCGCTGGCGATCGTGATGCTGTCGTTCCTGATGATGATCACCCGGCGCAAGGCGATCCCGCAGGTGATCGGCTTCCTGTCGATGGAAAACGGACTATTTTTCGCCGCGACCAGCGCGACGTACGGCATGCCGATGGTGGTCGAGCTCGGCATCGCGCTGGACGTGCTGGTCGGCGTGCTGATCCTCGGCGTGTTCTTCTTCCAGATTCGCGAGCAGTTCGACAGCCTCGACCTTTCGCACCTCGAGAAGCTCAAAGAGAATGATTGAAGTCATCGCCGTGCTGAGCTTCCCGCTGCTCGGCGCGATCGCGCTGGCGCTCGTCGGTGAACGCGCGCATGCGCCGGAGGTCAACGTCGCCGCGAGCTTCTGCACGTTCGTCGCCACGGTGGCACTCACTGTGCGCGTCGTGTCGGATGGGCCGCTGCTGGTGCTCGACCAGCTGTTCTTCGTCGATCCCTTCAATGTGTTCCTGGTATCGCTCACCGCCTTCGTCGGCTGGACGACGGCGATCTTTTCGCGCCCGTACATGCGCATCGAGCAGGATCACGGACGCCTGTCGGCGGGACGCCTGCGCCTGTATCACAGCATGTACCAGCTCTTCAACTTCACGATGCTGCTGGCGCTTTTGACCAACAACATGGGCATCCTGTGGGTGGCAATGGAAGCGGCGACGTTGACCACGGTGCTGCTGGTGTCGCTCTACCGCACGCCGGCGAGCCTGGAGGCCGCGTGGAAATACTTCATCCTGTGCGGTGTCGGCCTCGCGCAGGCGCTGTTCGGCACGATTCTCCTGTACTTTGCCGCGGAGAAGGTGCTGGGGGCCGGAGGCGGCGCGCTGCTATGGACCGAATTGAACCATGTCAAGGCGAATCTCGAACCGACGGTGCTGTCGCTGTCCTTCGTGTTCCTGCTCGTGGGCTACGGTACCAAGGTGGGACTCGTTCCACTGCACAACTGGCTTCCCGACGCGCATGCCGAAGGGCCGACGCCCGTGTCGGCGGTGCTGTCGGGACTGTTGCTCAACGTCGCGCTCTACGCCGTGGTCCGCTGCAAGGTGCTTGTCGACGGTGCCGCGCACACGGCGTTCGCCCGCAACCTGATGATGGGATTCGGCCTGCTGTCGGTGGTGTTCGGCGCGTTGCTGCTTCTGCGGCAGAAGGACGCGAAGCGCCTGTTCGCCTATTCGTCGATCGAACACATGGGCATCATTACGTTCGCGTTCGGCATGGGCGGGCCGGTCGCCAATTTTGCCGCGCTGCTGCACATGACCGTGCACTCGCTGACGAAGTCGGCCATTTTCTTCGCAGTCGGCCACGCGGCGCAAAAGGCCGGGACGCAAATGATCGACGGCATCCGGGGACTCGTCACGATCAGTCCGATGCTGGGCTGGGGCCTGGCGCTCGGCACGCTCGCGATTCTGGGAATGCCGCCGTTCGGCGTGTTCGCCAGCGAGTTCCTGATCATCACGACGGCGATGCGCGAGCAGCCGTGGGCTACGCCGTTCTTGCTCATCGCGCTGGCTGTCGCATTTGCCGCGATATTCTCCAAGGTACAGCCGATGGTATTCGGTGGCGCGACGATCGCGCGACTGCCGCATCGCCCCGCCGTCGTGCCGGTGTACATCCACCTTGCGCTGGTGCTGATGCTGGGGCTGTGGATTCCGCCATTCCTCGCCAACTGGTATCACCAGGCGGCGAAGTTCATCGGATGAGCGCCGGATGAACCACGCATCCCTCGGACTCGGCGCGACGACACAACTCGCACCGCTGCCCGCGGTGCGCGCGCCGGTGGGCAGCGGCAGGCTGCTCGGCGCATGCCGCCTCGCATCGGAGCAAGAGGGTCAGCTTGTCGCCCTGTGGATCACCGACGATCGCGACCGTCACCGCGGCTTCTGTCTGCGCGTGCTGCTGCAGGACCGCGATGGCCTCACCCTGCTCGAGCACACGCTGCGTGACGCATCCGCGCAATATCCCGACCTCGCCACAATTTTCCCGGCGGCGAACCGAATGCAGCGCGCAGCGTTCGACCTCACAGGCATTGCATCGCAGTCCGACGACCAGCGGCCGTGGATCTGGATGGCCGCGTGGCCAACGGACCAGTTTCCGCTGCAGGTGGACTTCGAAGCATTGCCGACGTGGCGTCCGGCCGAAGTGCCGTATTCGTTCGTGCACGTCGACGGCGAAGGCGTGCACGAGTTTAACGTAGGGCCGGTGCATGCGGGAACGATAGAACCTGGCAACTTCCGCATCCAGGTGGTCGGCGAAAAGGTACTGCGCCTCGAGACACGCTTCAGCTATACGCACAAGGGCGTCGAAAAGCGCTTCGAGTCAATGCCCGTGAGCGACGCGTACCGGCTCGCCGGGCGCATCTGCGGCGACAGCACCGTCGCCTATGCGTGGGCATTCGCGCAGGCACTCGAGGCGATTGCCGGCGTGGCGCCTCCTGCGCGTGCACAGTGGTTGCGTGCACTGGCGCTCGAACGCGAACGCGTCGCCAACCACCTGGGCGACCTGGGCGCACTCGCCAACGATGGCGGCTTCGCATTTGGCCTCGCGCAGTTCTCGCGATTGCGCGAGGACATGCTACGTCTCAATCGCGACGCGATCGGACATCGGCTGATGATGGACTTCGTCGTGCCGGGTGGCACGGCAACCGACATCGGTCCGGCGCATGCAACGCGGCTGCGCGACCAGTGCGACGCGATCGAGCACGAGGTGCGGGTGTTGCGCGACATCATCGATGAGCATGCGGGCCTTCAGGACCGGTTTCGCACCTGCGGCCGCGTGACACCCGCGGTGTGCGCGAAGCTCGGCATGACCGGCCTCGCAGCCCGTGCGAGCGGGGGCAACCGCGACCTTCGCGCTGACTTTGCGTGCGCGCCCTACGACGCGCTCGCTGTGCAGAAAGCGCTGCAGGTTGACGGCGACGTCGCCGCCCGAGTCGCCGTGCGCTTCGACGAAGTCTACGAATCGCTGCGGCTGTTGCGCGCAATCATCGACGCGTTGCCGGTCGGCGACGTCGCCGCGACGATGCCGGGGAGCCTGCCGTCGAATCTCGCGCTGGGCTACGTCGAAGGCTGGCGCGGGCCCGTGCTGGTAGCGCTTGAAACCGGCGAAGACGGCGCGATCAGGCGCTGCCACCCGCACGACCCTTCGTGGTCGAACTGGCCGGCCGTCGAACACGCGGCGATGGACAACATCGTGCCGGACTTCCCGCTGATCAACAAGTCGTTCAATCTTGCCTACAGCGGCCACGACCTTTGACGCATATTCGATAGACACCCGTGTTGCATATCCTTCGCCAGATCGCCCGCACCGGCATCGCCACTGAACCCGCGCCTGCACCCGCAGATGAAGCGACGATCATAGCGCGACTGCAACGACAGGTTCTCGACACGCTGGGGCGCGCGCTGACGATTCGCCATGTCGACGCGGGATCGTGCAACGGTTGCGAACTCGAGATCCAGGCGCTGGGCAATCCCTATTACAACATCGAGGGGTTGGGTATCCGCTTCGTCGCCAGTCCGCGGCATGCCGACCTGTTGCTGGTCACGGGCCCGGTGTCGAAGCACATGGCAATCGCGTTGACGCGCACCTACGACGCCACGCCCACGCCCAAACTGGTCGTCGCGGTGGGCGATTGCGGCTGCACCGGCGGCATCTTCGGCGAGAGCTACGCGAGCCTGGGACGCGTTGCCAACGTCATTCCGGTCGACGTCGAAGTTCGCGGGTGCCCGCCTGCGCCGGTCGATCTCATCCGCGGCATCCTCGGCGCCGTTGGCACGCGTCACGCATAGAACTTGATGCGCTCGCGGGGTTGTCCTGCATCGCGCCGCTGGTGGCGACCACCGCTGGTGATCAACGCGCGCAGCAGACGTCGCCGATCCTCGCGCCGAACACGGGTGGCGGGGCAGGCGTGGACCGATGCAGCCCACGATCGCCGCGAGTGGGCGTTGCCCCGCCCCAACGTTGCGCATTGGTGCCCAATGGCGCCACCCGGCCGCCATTGACCCAAGTGTGCGGCCACCATGTGCGCGTCGCCGGAGTGACCGGCGTCAGGACGCCTTGGCTTTGCTGCCTTTGGCCGCGGCGCCGAACGGAGGTGTTGCGCGCCGTCCGTGCGCTTCCATCACGGGTTTCAGGTAGCGACCGGTGAAGCTCGCAGCGACGGTCGCAACGTCGTCCGGCGAGCCCTCCGCGATGATCCGGCCACCACCTGCGCCACCTTCAGGGCCCAGGTCGACCACCCAGTCCGCGGTCTTGATCACGTCGAGGTTATGTTCGATCACCACCACGGTGTTGCCGTGGTCGCGCAGGCGATGCAGCACCGTCAGCAGCAACTCGATGTCATGGAAATGCAAACCCGTCGTCGGCTCGTCAAGGATGTACAGCGTGCGCCCGGTGTCGCGCTTCGAAAGTTCGAGCGCGAGCTTCACGCGCTGCGCCTCGCCGCCGGACAGCGTCGTCGCCGATTGTCCCAGCGTGATGTAGCCGAGACCCACGTCAAGCAGCGTGGCCAGCTTGCGCGCGACCGAGGGAACCGGTTCGAAGAACACGTGCGCCTGCTCGACCGTCATCGCCAGCACTTCGTGGATGTTCTTGCCCTTGTAGCGGATCTCCAGCGTCTCGCGGTTGTAACGCTGCGCGTGGCACACGTCGCACGGCACGTAGACATCCGGCAGGAAATGCATCTCGACCTTGATCAGGCCATCGCCCTGGCAGGCTTCGCAACGCCCGCCCTTGACGTTGAACGAAAAGCGTCCGGGGCCGTAGCCGCGCTCGCGCGCTTCCTTCACTTGCGCGAATAGCTCGCGTATCGGCGTGAAGAGGCCGGTATAGGTTGCCGGATTGGACCGCGGCGTGCGCCCGATCGGGCTCTGGTCGACACTGATCACCTTGTCGAAATGCTCGAGGCCATCGATGCCGGCGTAGGCCGCCGGCTCGTCGGCGCTGTCGTACAGGTGACGCGCGACCGCGTGATACAGCGTGTCGTTGACCAGCGTCGACTTGCCCGAGCCCGACACGCCGGTCACGCACACGAACAGGCCGACCGGCAGACGCAGCGTCACGTCCTGCAGGTTGTTGCCGGCAGCACCGGTGATCGTCAGCAGCTTCGAGGCGTCCGGACGATGGCGCAATGCCGGCATCGGGATCTGGCGATGACCGGCGAGGTATTGCCCGGTCAGCGAATGCGTGGCGCGGCGGATCGCGTCAGGCGTACCCTGCGCGACGACCTGTCCGCCATGCTCGCCCGCACCGGGTCCCATGTCGACCACATAGTCGGCCGCGAGGATCGCATCCTGGTCGTGCTCGACGACGATCACGCTGTTGCCGAGGTCGCGCAGGTGCTTCAGCGTCTCGAGCAGGCGATCGTTGTCGCGCTGGTGCAGGCCGATCGAAGGTTCGTCGAGCACGTACATCACGCCGGTGAGGCCGGATCCGATCTGCGACGCGAGGCGGATGCGTTGCGCTTCGCCGCCCGACAGCGTTTCCGCCGAGCGGTCGAGCGACAGGTAGTCGAGGCCGACGTTGTTGAGGAACGTCAGCCGCGACAGGATCTCCTTGACGATCTTGTCGGCGATGGCCGCGCGCTGTCCGTCGAGCTTCAGCTCGGCGAAGAACGCCGACGACTGCTTCAGCGGCCATCCGGAGATTTCGTAGATCGCACGGCCGCCGACCTTCACGTGACGCGCGTCGCGCTTCAAACGCGTGCCGCCGCATTCGGGGCATGGCTTGTTGTTCAGGTATTTCGCGAGTTCCTCGCGCACCATCTGGCTGTCGGTCTCGCGGTAGCGGCGCTCGAGGTTCGGCACGATGCCTTCGAACGCGTGCTCGCGCGTGACCGCGCGTCCGCGTT
>JBDTJK010000311.1:0-2910 GCA_039935875.1 Casimicrobiaceae bacterium | reverse complement strand
CCGTTAACGTTAGTGTTGCGGATCCAAGTCAGAGTGCCAGAACCTGACGGAACTCCCGCCGGCAGAGGATTCACCGACGCGTAACTGAACTTGATCTTGTTGCAGTCGAGGAATTGGAAAGTCACCGTTCCCCAATTGGATCTGACCACAGAAGACGGTGCAAAATTGCCGGCGAAGCCACCACCCGTCACATAAAGCGCGCCCGCAGTCACGCTGGTCGGATGGGCCGGATCGACCACGCCATCGCCGGAGATCCAGAACGGCGTGCCCCCGGCATCGTAGGTATACCAGTTGAACACGAGCGGACGCACGACGTTGCCGTTGACGTCCACCTGCTCAGCCACTTCGATCTGCATGCCCTCGCCACTGCGCGATGGGTCATACCAGGTTCCCGACATGTAACCATCCAGCGGCAACGGGTTGTACGCGTCGGGGTACGTGCTCGGGCTGGGGCTGTAAGCCGGAATCTGGAATTCCACTGGGTCTACACCGTTCGCGTCCGGCGTAATCAGAAAGTCGAATGCATAGCTGTATAGGTGGTTGTAGGCGCTGCCGTAGTTGAAATTTTCCAGCACATAAGTCGCGCTGTAGATGAGCGGTGCGTCGAACATTCCATCCGAAAGCACCGTGTTCGGCTCGTTTGCGGCACGCACCAAGCTCGCGGTGTCATCGTATCCGACGCCGCCCTGCTGGACCTGCAACAGCGGGAAGGTGGGGTAGAAATCAGTATGGCCATCATTCGCCGCGTCCCGGTCGATGCGCATCAATGTCATCGCGTTGTCGGCGCCATCGGTGTTGTACGGTGTCAACGCTCCGCTGCTGCTGCAGGCCATGCGCCAGACGGTGACCGTCACGGTTTCGGGCGGCAGCGCATTCCCGGCGGGGTCGCGGGTGAACAGCGGCATCCGCACCGTGTAGATGGTGTTGGCCGGCCCGCTCGCCTTGTCCGGCAACGGATACGCAGCGCAGCTCGGTGGATAGGCGCGATACGGATTGGCCATCGGCGCGCCGGGGTACACGTATTGGCCCATCGCCTTGGTGCCCGTGCCAGAGGTGACGGCCGCGGAGCGGGCGGCGGCAAGGCGGGCGCGCACCGCGCTGACCGCGGCATTGTGCGCCGCAGCATCCGGCACGGATGTCGTCGCTGCGCTTGCGGAGGCTGAAACGGCGATGCCCGCGGCGACCGCGAACGACATCCAGATGGTTGGCTTCATAGGTGTATCCCCAAGGGTTGGTCTGCGCGAGCATGGCCGCGGCGCAATGAATTCGCTGTGAACCGCGCCGGTGCGGGCGCTGCGCAGCGCCCGCATAATCGCCTGTTTGGAGGACGCGATAAAGGCCATGCACCTGATCGACATCGGCGCCAACCTCGGCCATGAATCATTTCGCGAAGATTTCGACGCGGTTCTGCAGCGCGCGCGCGACCATGGTGTGGCCGAGATCGTAGTGACTGGCGCCAGCGCCGGCGGCAGTCGCGCCGCGCATGCGCTGGCGCGTTCGCATCCCGGGTTCCTGCATGCGACCGCCGGCGTGCACCCGCACCACGCGAATGACTACGACGAGGCGACCGACGCGTTGCTGCGCGACCTTTGTCAGATGCCGGAAGTGAAGGCGGTCGGCGAAACCGGTCTCGACTATTTTCGCGACCTGTCGCCGCGCGCCGCGCAGATCGCCGCGTTCGAGCGTCAACTCGACATCGCGATTGCCTGTGGCAAACCGCTCTTCTTGCACCAGCGCGACGCGCACGCGGATTTCATTGCCTGCATGGACAACGTGCGCGGCCGGATAGGCACTGCGGTCGTGCATTGTTTTACCGGCGAACGCGACGAATTGCTCGCCTATATCGAACGTGGCTTCTACGTCGGCATCACCGGCTGGATTTGCGACGAACGCCGGGGCGCGCATCTGCGCGATTTGGTGAAATTGATTCCCGCCGATCGCCTGCTGATCGAAACCGATGCGCCGTACCTGCTGCCGCGCGATCTCACACCCAAACCCCCGCATCGGCGCAATGAACCGATGTACCTCGCGCATGTGTGCGCTGCAGTTGCAGCCGCACGCGGCGAGGAGACCGCCCAGACCGCAGCGCTGACCACGGCGAACGCGCGCGGATTTTTCCGCTTGCCCTGACCCCGACCGGCGGCCTCTTTCAAGCATGCGCGGCCGCAGCGTGCACTACCGCAGGGCTTCACAGAACGCATCTACCCGCGCATCCGGATTCTCGCATCGGGGTTACAAGTAATCACCGGCAATGGGGCTGGCGTACCGATCAGGAGCGCAATCCGATTCCGCGATTGAGCAGGGTCAGCGCGAAGGCGGACAAGGCAATGACGAAGCCGAGCATCAACGCGTAGGCCACGCTGAGCGGAACGTCGCTCGACCCCAGCAAACCGTAGCGGAACGCGTTGACCATGTAGAAGATCGGGTTCGCGTGGGTCAGTGCCTGCGCCCAGGAGGGCAACAGCTGGATTGAATAGAACACGCCGCCGAGGTAGGTCAGCGGAGTCAGGATGAAGGTCGGCACGAGGGTCACATCGTCGAACTTGCGCGCATAGACCGCGTTGATGAAGCCGGCCAGCGAGAAGATCGTCGCACCGAGCAGCACGGTCGACAGCATGACCCACGGATGCGGCATGCGCACATGCGTGAACGCCATTGCGATGCACAACACGATCACGCCAACCGCCAGTCCGCGCAGCACCGCGCCAGCGACATAGCCGCCGAGGATCACCCAGTTCGGCATCGGGCTGACCAGCAGCTCCTCGACGTGGCGGCCAAACTTCGCGCCGAAGAAACTCGACGAGATGTTGCCGTAGCTGTTCTGGATGATCGACATCATGACCAGGCCGGGCACGATGAAATCCATGTAGCTGATGCCGCCCATGCTGCCGATGCGTGCACCGATCAGGC
>JBDTJK010000310.1:0-2895 GCA_039935875.1 Casimicrobiaceae bacterium | reverse complement strand
CCGCGCAAGATCGCGGGCTTTATCATCGGGATGAGCGGAATGCTGCTGCTGCTCGGCGACGATGTCCGCGCGCTGTCACATGCCCCCACCGGCGCCTACCTGATCATCGGCGCCGCGTTGATGTGGGCGCTGGGCACCGTGCTGCTGCGCAAATGGCAGCCACCGATGGCGCAAAGCGCGCTGTCAGGCTGGATGATGCTCGTCGGCTGGATGCCGCTGGCAATGATCGCGCCATTTTTCGATACGGCGGGAGCGGCGCAAATCGCGCATTATTCGGCGCGCGCATGGTTCGCGATCGGCTACAACGTGTTCCTTGCCGGAACGCTGGCGCACCTGCTTTGGTACACGATGGCGCGCACGCTGCCGGTCGCAGTATCGTCAATGGCATCGCTGCCGGTTCCGGTGGTCGGCGTCTTCGCCGGAATGCTGCTGCTGGGCGAACGACCCGGCACCAGTGAATGGATTGCGCTGGCGCTGGTAGTCGTCGCGCTCGCCGCGGTGCTGATTCCCGAACGTCGCGGCGCGCAACTCGTGATCGAGCCGGACTGATCCGACGCAGCGCTAACGCAGCTCGGGAACCAGCGTCTTGACCCCTTCACCCGCGAACCAGCTGTCCAGGTTGGCACGGCAAAGGTCTCCCATCGCCTGGCGTGTCTCGCTGGTCGCGCTGCCCACGTGCGGCAACAGGACGACGTTGTCCATTGCCAGCAATTCGGCTGGCACATTGGGTTCGTTGGCGAACACGTCGAGTCCGGCGGTGCGAATCGTGCCAGCCTTCAGCGCGGCGACCAGCGCCGCCTCGTCAATCAACGTTCCGCGCGCGATATTGATCAGGGTGCCATTGCTCCCCAGCGCCTTCAGCACATCAGCATCGACGATATTGCGGGTCGCCGGCCCGCCGGGAGCGGCAATGATCAGGAAATCGGATAGCGCGGCAAGCGCCGCGAGATCCGGCACGAATTCATAGGCGACATCCTGCTTGTTGCGACCGCTGTACGCGATGTGCATCTCCAGCGCCGTCAAGCGGCTGGCGATTGCCTTGCCGATGCGGCCGAGCCCGAGGATACCGGCGCGCTTGCCCGCGACCTTCGTCGTCAGCGTGCCGCTGCCCGAGTTCCAGTCACCTTTCAGCAACAGGCGATTCGCCGTCAGGAACCCGCGCGCGCACATCAGCAGCAGCGCCACCGCCGTATCGGCGACGTCCTCGGTGAGGACGTCGGGCGTGTTCGTCACCTGGATCCCGCGCTTCCGGCAATAGTCGATCGGCACGCCGTCGTAGCCGACGCCGAACACGGAAATTATTTCGAGCTTGGGCAGCGCGTCGAGCAACTCGGTGGATTGCACCGTGCCGCCGCCTTGTACCAGCCCGCGGATGTTCGCGCCTTCGGCGGCCAATAGCGCACTCTTGTCGGTCGACTTCACATAGTCGATGCAACGGTAGTCGCGCGCGAGCGGGACGGACAGCAGCGGCGGCAATACCGCGGTGATCAGGATGTCGGCGTTTGACATGTCAGCGTATGGGCAAGGCGATCGGATGTTCGGTGAACCATTGTAGCAACGCGGCGATGATCCCCGCGTCCCCGCTTGCGGTTTCGACGGCGTCGAGACCGAGACCGCGCGCGTGGGCGGCGATCCGCGGATGCGGCGCAAATGCCGGCAGTGTCTGCAGCCATGCGAGGCTTGCGTCAGCGAACATCGCGCACAGGTTGGATGCTCCTTCGCTGGAGGTCAAAGTCAGCGCATGTGCGCGACCGCGCAGCGTGTGGCCGGCTTCGGTCGTGAGGCTGGCTGGCGCCGCCCGGCGATAACATGGCACGTGATCGACGATGGCGCCGCGCGCGCGCAAGCGTTCCGCGAGCAAATCGCGTCCTCCATCACCGCGGAAAACCAGCACGCGCTGGCCCTCGATATCGGCGAGCGCCGGCAGCGCCAGCATGCCTTCGCTGTCGTGGCGCAGTGGCGGGAACTGCACATCCGGAACGCCGAGGTCGGTCAGTGCGCTGGCGGTCCCCGGGCCCGGTGCGACGGCATGCACCCCTCGCGGCCATGGCGTGTGCGGCACGCCGTATTCGGCAGCGTTGGCGGAAACGAACACGGCTGCCACGCACTCGGCCAATGCGGCGTGCGCGCGAGCCAGCGCCGTCGTGTCGTCGGGCGGCAGGATGATGATCGCAGGCAGGATGAGCGGGCGGGCCCCCAACACGCCGAGCTTTTGTGCGAATGCCCCAGCCTGGCGTGCGGGGCGCGTGACCACCACGCCGATGCCGTCGAGTGGCCGTGCGCTCGGCTTCACGCGGTCGCGAGCCTCGCCGCGCCGCGCGCGATGAATTCACCGCCAAGCAATTCGCCCAGGACCCGGGCGTCGGTGACATTGGCCACCAGCCCCTCGCGTTCGCCGCACAGCACATCGCGGCCGTCGACGCTGGCAATCAGGCCGCGCAGCCACAACGTCGTGCCGAGGAACTCGGCATAGGCACCGATCGGCGTATGGCAACTTCCGGACAAGGTGCGCGCGAATGCACGCTCGGCTGTGGTTGCCAGCAGCGTGGCAGCGTCGACCAGCGGCATGAACAGCGCAACGATGTCGTGACGGTCGCTGCGGCATTCGACGGCAAGGGCGCCCTGCCCCGCGGCCGGCAGGCTGTCGGCCGGATCGATCAGTTCGCGAATCCGCTCGCCCATCCCGAGGCGCTTCAATCCGGCAGCCGCGAGAATGATGCCATCGTACTGTCCCGCATCGAGCTTGGCGACACGCGTATTGACGTTGCCGCGCAACGGCTTGACCGCCAGCGACGGAAAGCGCGCACGCAATTGCGCCTCGCGGCGCAGGCTCGACGTGCCGACCATGGCGCCTGCCGGCAACTCGGCGAGCGACGCATACGCGTTGGATACGAA
>JBDTJK010000309.1:0-4578 GCA_039935875.1 Casimicrobiaceae bacterium | reverse complement strand
TAGTTGCATTGAATAGTCTTATGCTAAAACAAGATCAATAATAAGGGGGCCGCAATTCCGGGATAACCGGGCATTCGCGACTGCATTCAACGTGTTGCAGTCGAACAAAACGGCGGGAAAAGAGTGCTCGCCGCTGTGGATAATTTGTGGATCGAATCCTGGATCGCGGAAACGGTCGAGAAGCCCACAAATTATACGCTAAAAACACCGGCTTCGACAGCAGGCCGCAGGCGTGCCAGGCACGGGATTTCATTCATGGAAAACACCATTCGCCGTGGCTGCAAACCCGCTCAGCTGCGCAACACCTGCAACAGGAAATTGACGTCGTGGTTGATGTCCGGATGCGCTTCGCGAAGCTTCGTGATCTGGCGGCAGGCATGCAATACCGTCGTGTGGTCGCGTCCGCCGAAGTTGCTGCCGATCTCCGGCAATGACAGTTGCGTGAGTTCCTTGGCCAGCGCCATCGCCACCTGCCGCGGTCGCGCGACGGCGCGCGTGCGCTTCTTCGAATGCATGTCCGAGATGCGGATCTTGTAGTAGTCGGCGACCGTCTTCTGGATGTTGTCGATCGAGATCTGCCGGTTCTGTACCGCGAGCAGGTCGCGCAGCGCTTCCTTGGTGCGCTCCAGCGTGATTTCCTGCGCATGGAAGTTGGTGTAGGCCAGCACGCGCTTCAGCGCGCCTTCCAGCTCGCGCACATTGCTGCGGATGTGCTTGGCGATGAAGAACGCGACTTGTTCGTCGAGTTTCACCCGCACTTCCTGTGCCTTCGACAGCAGGATCGCCACGCGCATCTCGAGCTCCGGCGGCTCGAGCGCGACGGTCAACCCCCAGCCGAAGCGCGAAATCAAACGTTCCTCGATTCCCTCGATTTCCTTCGGATAGGTGTCGCAGGTGATGACGACCTGCTTGTTGGCTTCGATCAGCGTGTTGAACAGGTAGAAGAACTCTTCCTGAGTGCGGCTCTTGCCGCCGATGAACTGGATATCGTCAATCAGCAACAGGTCCAGCGACCGGTAGTTGCGCTTGAATTCGTCGAACGCCTTGTGCTGATACGCGCGTACCACGTCGGAAATGTAGGTTTCGGCGTGGATGTAGCGGATGTTGGCGGCGGGATTCTGCGCGAGGATCTGGTGTCCGATCGCCTGGATAAGATGGGTCTTGCCGAGGCCGACACCCCCGTAGACGAACAGCGGGTTGTACGACGTCGGATGCTCGGCGACCTGCATGCCGGCAGCGCGGGCGAGCTGGTTGGCCTTGCCGGTGACGAACGAATCGAAGGTCAGCCCGGGACTCAGGTTGGCCGTGCCGCTGCGCCGCGGGGTGGCAGTGGCGATTGTCGCCTTCGGCGCCAGCCTGGCGACGACGTCAAGCGGTGGCGTCGAGAGGGCGGGCGACTGCGTCAGGAGCCCGGCCGGAACGCTCTTCGGGATTTCCGCCGGCACCGGAACCACTTCGTTGCTGGGTGCCGGGTCGGCAATCGCGAAATCGAGCCTCCAGGGACCGCCATCGGCTGTTTTTGCAAGCGCCTCGATGCGCGCGGCAAAGCGGTCCTTGACCCATTGCAGCACGAAACGATTCGGCGCCACCAGGGTCAATGTCTGGCCGCTGGTTTCCGTGCTGAGTGGGCGGATCCACGTTGCGAACTGCTGCGGCGTCAGCTCACGCGCAAACGCGGCGAGGCACGCCGTCCACACGGGCGATTCGGAGATGTCGGGCATGAAAAGCAGCTTCCTTGTAAAGGCGGGGATTTCCCACCTCCCGGTCTCGCGCCGGAGAAAAACAGTGAGCGCCGGAAGCCTGTGCATCCTCCTTGGGCATCCGGCGCGCGGTTATGCACATTCTAACGGCGCTCGTGCCGGTTATCCACAGAGACTGTAATGGCGCACTCGCGCACGCACCTCCGCCACGTCAGCGCATGAGCTCGCGTGAAAGTAAATGCTCGCGTCAGCACCGCGGCACGCAGCGACCTTCGGTTGCGGTTGACAATCACCTTCAAAAAGTGTTGTAATTCAAGGCTTTTTTGAACCCCGAACTTCTAGCCCGAGAGTGCCATGAAACGCACGTTCCAACCCTCCAAGATCAATCGCGCCCGCGTTCACGGTTTTCGCGCCCGCATGAGCACTGTCGGCGGCCGCAAGGTCCTGTCAGCGCGCCGCGCCAAGGGCCGCGTCCGCGTCGCCCTCTGACCGACGTCGCGCTGCCGCGGATTGCCGTGCCGCCGCATGACGCGGCGTCGTCTGCAGCCGCGAAGGTGCCGCCGGGACTCGCGCTGGCACGTCTCGCGGGCGCCGGCGAATTCGAAGCATTGTTCAAGCGCGGGCGCCGCATCGATGGCCGCTACATGCAATTGATCGTCGCACCCACCACCGCGCCGCAGGGCCGCGTCGGCTTCGTCATTTCGCGCAAGGCGCTGTCACGCGCTGTCGAGCGCAACCGGCTGCGCCGGCAGATCCGCGCAATGCTGGCTGCGCGCGTGAACACGTTGCGCGCGTTCGACCTGATCGTGCGCGTGCGGGCGCCGCTTGCGCGCAGCGATCTCGCCGCCGCGGCGCAGGAAGCACGTGCGCTGATCGCGCGCGTCGGCTGACCGGCATGCGCTCACTGTTGCTGCGTGCACTGCGCGTTTATCAATACCTGTTGCGTCCGCTGCTGGGCGCCAACTGCCGCTTTTACCCGAGCTGCTCCGACTACGCCTACCAGGCGATCGAACGTCACGGCGCGCTTGCAGGGTGCGCGCTGGGCGCGTGGCGGTTGTGCAAGTGCCATCCGTTTCATCCGGGCGGTTACGATCCGGTTCCCGACAAGATTCCACCGCCGACGTTCATCGCAACGCCCTCACGCAAAGAAAACGCGCCATGAAAGCCGAGACGCAACGATTGATCCTCGCGATGATTTTCGCCCTGTCGGCGTTCATGCTGTGGGAGCGCTGGCAGGCTGAGCATCGCCCGCCGCCGCCCGCGGTGACCGCGCCGGCGGCGCAAGGGCAGGCGCCGGCCGCAGCGCCGGTGACGCGCAACGACGTGCCCACGGCGACGCCGGCCGCGACCGCTGCAGCGCCTGCGGTGCCGGGCTCGGCTGCTATCGCGCCCGCCAGCGGCAAGATCGTTAAGGTGACGACGGACCTGTTCACCGTCGATATCGATACGCTCGGCGGCGTCGTGAGCGAGGTCGGCCTGACCAAGCAGCGCATCACCGGCGACAGCGACCAGCCCTATCTTGCGCTGCAGCGCAACGCCGAGCGAGTGTTCGTCGCGCAGTCAGGACTGGTGGGTGCGGGCATGCCCAACCATTACACGACGTACACGGTGCTGCCGGGGCCGCTCGCGCTCGCGCCGGGCGCGAACAGCGTCGATGTGAAGCTTGCGGCCACCGCCGCCAATGGCGACGCGGTGGTGCTGACCTACACGTTTCACCGCGCGAGCTACCTGATCGACGTCGCATATTCGATCACCAATGCGACGGGCGCGCCGATCACGCCATCGGCGTACTTCCAGTTCTCGCGCGACACCAAGAGCGCGGTCGTCCACCATTCGATGGCGCCGTCATCGTTCGTGGGGCCGGTGATCTACGACGAGGCGGACAAGTACAAGAAGATCGAGTTCAGCGAGATCGACAAGGAAGCCGCCGACGCCACGCGCAAGACGACGTATACCAAGAACAACGACAACGGCTGGGTGGGGATGGTCGAGCATTATTTCGTCACCGCGTGGCTGCCGTCGGACGCCAACAAGACGCCGCGCGAGTTCTATACGCGGAAGCTCGACAACGGGCTGTACGCCGCCGGCGTCATCGTCGACGGCAAGCCGATCGCGCCGGGCGCGACCGGCACGATCGCAGTGCCGCTGTATGTGGGCCCGCAAGACCAGGACGTGCTCGCGCAAACGGCGAAGGGTCTCAACCTTGTCGTCGATTATGGCCTGTTCACGATCATCGCCGCGCCGCTGTTCGCGCTGCTCAAATGGCTGCACGGACTGCTCGGCAACTGGGGCTGGTCGATCATCGTGATGACCATCATGCTCAAGGGCGTGTTCTTTCCGCTGAACGCGCGCGCCGCGCGCTCGATGGCGAAGATGAAAATCGTCGCGCCGAAGATGAAGGCGCTGCAGGAACAGTATTCGAAGGACAAGCAGCAGCTGCAAGTGCGGATGATGGAGCTGTACAAGACGGAAAAGATCAATCCGCTCGGGGGCTGCCTGCCGATCGTCGTGCAGATCCCGGTCTTCCTCGCGCTGTACTGGGTCTTGCTGTCGGCGGTGGAATTGCGCCACGCGCCGTGGATCGGCTGGATCCATGACCTGTCCGCGCCCGATCCCTATTACGTGTTGCCGGTGCTCTACGCGATCACCGCGTGGGCGCAGGTCAGGCTGTCGCCCACGCCGGTCACCGATCCGATCCAACAGAAGATGTTCCAGATCATGCCGATCGCGTTTTCGGTGATGTTCATATTCTTCCCATCGGGCCTGGTGCTGTACTGGCTGGTCAACAACATGCTGCAGATCGGGCAGCAATGGCATGTCAATCGGATGCTGGTCGCCGAAGCCGCGCTCACGGCCGCGAAGAAGCGCTAGCGCGGCG
>JBDTJK010000308.1:0-6542 GCA_039935875.1 Casimicrobiaceae bacterium | reverse complement strand
TGGGAGGGCGACCGGGGTAACCCGGTCTCCTACCCGATGATATAGTGCGCCGAGCGTAACGCCATCCTCGATAGAACATGAACTATAACTGGAACTGGCGAATCTTCTGGGAAGTTTCGGCCGACGGGCGCAACACGTGGATGATGACGCTGATCCACGGCCTTGGCTGGACGCTCGCGACATCGGTATGCGCCGCGGTCATCGCACTGGCGTTCGGCGCCGCGATCGGCGTGATCCGCACGACGCCCACGCGCTGGGCGGTTCGCTGCGGCGATGCATACGTCGAACTGTTCCGCAACATTCCGTTGCTGGTGCAGTTGTTCCTGTGGTTCTTCGTGCTGCCGGAAGTGCTTCCCAAGTCACTTGGTGACTGGATCAAGAGTATGCCACCACCGTGGGCGTCGTTCGTCCCCGCGGTGATCGGGCTTGGCCTGTTCACTTCCGCGCGCATCGCCGAGCAGGTCAAGGCCGGCATCCAGGCGCTGCCGCGCGGCCAGCTACTGGCCGGCACCGCGATGGGCCTGACGTTGCCCCAGGTCTATCGCTACGTGCTGCTGCCGATGGCGTTTCGCATCATCCTGCCGCCGCTGACTTCGGAGTCGATGAACCTGATCAAGAACTCGTCGGTGGCATTGACCATCGGGCTCATTGAATTGACGGCGGCAGCGCGCTCGATGCAGGAATTCACGTTCCAGGTGTTCGAGGCGTTCACCGCGGCGACAGTCATCTACATCATCGTCAACCTGCTGGTGGTCAGCGTGATGCGTTATGTCGAGAAACGCGTGGCGGTTCCCGGATTCATCGGCCCCGTGGTGACCGGCGGCGCGCACTGACCATGGGCGATTTCGACTACGGCGTCATCCAGCGCTCGCTGTCGTACCTGTTCTTCGACGGCATGGCATTCACGCTGAAGCTGACCGCAATGGCGGCAGTGGGCGGCATCGTGTTCGGCACGCTGCTGGCGATGATGCGGCTGTCGTCGCATCGCTGGCTGTCGATGCCGGCCACCGCATACGTCAACCTGATGCGCCCGATCCCGCTGCTGCTGGTTATTTTCTGGTTCTATTTCCTGGTGCCGTTCATCGGCGGGTGGATAACGGGCTCGGGGCGTCCGATGCAGGTGGGCGCGTTCCTGTCGTCGGTGGTCACGTTCATGATGTTCGAGGCTGCATACTACTCGGAGATCATGCGCGCCGGCATCCAGTCCATCGCGCGCGGGCAGGTGTGGGCAGGTTATGCGCTCGGCCTCAACTACTGGCAGTCGATGAAGGAAATCGTGCTGCCACAGGCTTTCCGCAACATGCTGCCGATCCTGTTGACGCAGACGATCATCCTGTTCCAGGACACGTCGCTCGTTTACGTGCTGTCGATCACCGATTTCCTCGGCGCCGCATCCAAGATCGCGCAGCGCGACGGGCGGCTGGTCGAGATGTATTCGTTTGCTGCGGTGGTCTATTTCATCGTCAGCTTCACGCTGTCGGTGTGCGTCAAGCGCCTGCAGCGCCGCATTGCGATCGTGCGCTGAATGCTCGCGCGTCCCTGGCCTTTCCGGAGCCTCCCGTCATGCCGATGATCGAAGTCAACAATGTATCCAAGTGGTATGGCGATTTCCAGGTGCTGACCGATTGCACGACCAATGTCGACAAGGGCGAGGTCGTCGTCGTCTGCGGGCCGTCCGGGTCCGGTAAGTCGACGCTGATCAAGACCGTCAACGCGCTCGAACCGTTCCAGAAGGGCAAGATCACCGTCGATGGCATCGTGGTCAACGATCCACGCACCAACCTGCCGAAATTGCGTGCGCGCGTTGGCATGGTGTTCCAGCATTTCGAACTCTTCCCGCATTTGACCGTGCGCCAGAACCTTTCGCTGGCGCAGGTCAAGGTGTTGAATCGCAGCATGCCGGAGGCCAACGAGCGGGGTCTCAAGTACCTCGATCGAGTCGGCCTTGTCGCGCACAAGGACAAGTTTCCGGGCCAGCTTTCCGGCGGCCAGCAACAGCGCGTGGCGATCGCGCGCGCGCTGTCGATGGACCCGATCTGCATGCTGTTCGACGAGCCCACGTCGGCGCTCGATCCGGAGATGATCAGCGAGGTGCTCGACGTCATGGTGCAGCTCGCCAAGGATGGCATGACGATGATGGTGGTCACCCACGAGATGGGATTCGCCAACAAGGTCGCCAACCGCGTCATCTTCATGGACAAGGGTCAGATCGTCGAGGATGCGACCCGCGAGGACTTCTTCGGCAAGCCGCGTTCCCCGCGCGCCCAGGACTTTCTCGCCAAGATCCTGCATCACTGACCGTCGTGGGATCGCGCTAAGCGAAGCTTGCGCTGGCGCCTGGGTTCTGTTCCACTGCGGCGCATGCTGAACCCGTCGGATGCCGTCGCGATCGAGGAACGCCTGCGCGCAATCGAGCGGCGCACCGGCGTGCAGATCGTCGTCGCAATCGCCACGCGCACGTCGCGCTTTCATGGCCTGCGCTGGCGCGCGTTCGCCATGGGCGCCGCGCTGTCGGCCCTGGTCGTGGTCATGGCCGATATCGCGCGTCCGGACTGGATCACCGCCTATACGGCGAGCGTCACCGCCATCGCCATCCTCGGCGCCGCGCTGTCGTGCGCGGCAGTAGCCACCGCGTGGCCGCGATTTGAGCGCCTGTTCCTGGCCTTTCCGCGCGCGGAGGCCGCCGTGCACCAGCGCGCGCAGGCGCTGTTCCTCGAGCGCGAGCTGTTCGCGACGCCGCGTCGCGACGCGATCCTGTTGCTGCTGGGCCGCTTCGAACGCGCGATGGCGGTGATCGGTGACGTCGGATTTCGCGGAAAGATCGATCGTGTCGGCTGGCATCAAGTGATCGACGCCGCCACCGGGGGTCTGGCACGCGGCGATGCACGAGCGGCACTCATCGCGGGACTCGATGCACTCGACGTGATGCTTCCCGCGCTCGCCGACGGCACGCCGTCGCAGGAAGACGGTCAATTGCCGGATGCGCTGCTCGATATCGGGGACGCGACGTGATACCGCGTGGATCTTCGTCGTGGCACTGTCTGATCGCGATGTTCGCGCTGGCGGCATTGTCGTGGCTCGCGCCGGCCACATGCGCGGCCGACGTCCCGTACCTGACCGGGCGAGTGGTCGATAACGCGGAGATACTAAAGCCCGCCACGCGGGACGAACTCGATCGTCTGCTGCAGGCGCACGAGTCGGCGACGACTGACCAGATCGCGATCCTGACGACGCGCTCGCTGGGCGGCGAAAGCATCGAGCAATACGCGCAGCAGGTGTTCAGCGCGTGGAAGCTCGGACAGAAGGGCAAGGACAATGGCATCCTGCTGGTCGTTGCGCCGAGCGAACACAAGATGCGCATCGAAGTGGGCTACGGACTCGAGGGTTCGCTGCCCGATGTGATTGCGGCGCGCATCATCCGCGACATCATGACGCCGCCGTTCAAGAGCGGCGACTACGACGCCGGCGTGCAGAAGGGAGCCGCGGCGATCGTCGCGCAGCTCGAAGGGCGCGGCGACTCCCTCGGATTGTCGAGCGGCGTCGCCTCCGACGCACCGCACGCGCTGCTGCAGTTCGATGCACCATCGAACACGATACCGTGGCCGATGCGCATACTCGTCGGCTGCTTCGTGTTTGGCATCATCGGCCTCTTCACCGTGGTCGGCGTGATGACGCCGGGCGTGGGTTGGTTCCTGTACCTGTTCCTGATACCGTTCTGGGCGATGTTTCCGCTGTTCATCATAGGCGGGAGACCGACACTCATGCTGCTCGCAACCTATGTGATCGGGTTTCCCGTCGCAAAATTGATCGCCATGCGCCAGCCGTGGTACGCGAAGGCCGCGGCAGACCTCAAGCGAACCGGCACCGCGCATGTCGGCGGCATGGTGTTGACGTCGGGCGGCTCGTCCGGCAGCAGTGGCAGCTTTGGCGGTGGGGGTGGAGGCTTTTCAGGCGGCGGCGGTAGTTCGGGTGGCGGCGGGGCATCGGGAAGCTGGTAGTCGCGCCGTACACCGCGCCATCAGAATGCGAACGCCGACTCCGCGATCCCGCCGACGCTCGCCCGCAACGCGAACACCGCGCCCGCCAGCGGCTCGTCCTGCAGTTGCACAACGCTCATTCGCTGGCGCGCCGTGGTGATGTACAGCGTAGCGAGGCCGGCGCCGCCGAATGCGCAGGACGCGACCTGCGACACCGGCAGCGGGACGATGCGATCGATATCGCCGCGTGGCGTGATGCGCGCTATGCATCCGCCGCCCATCCGCGCATTCCACACGCAACCGTCGGCGTCGACGGTCGCGCCGTCGGGCTTGCCCGGAAGCATCGACGTGTCTACCAGCACGCGCATGTCGCCCAGTTCGCCGCGCTCGGCGTCGAACGCATACGCACGCAGCCGCCCATCGGCGCTGTCCGCGAAATAGAACGTGCGATCGTCCGGGCTGAATGCGATCGCATTCGGCACGCTGATGCGCTGCAACATGCGGGTCGGTGCGAGGTCGGCGCCGATCCTGTAGAGCGCGCCCGCGGGCGCTGCGCCGTAGTCGCGCATGCTGCTCGTCCACAGTCGGCCGTGGCGATCGCATTTCGAATCATTCAGGCGATTGCCTGCTGTCGCCGTTTCCGGCGCGACGATCGCGCGCGTGGCGCCGGTGGCAGGGTCAAAGCGCACGACGCCGGACGCGAGCGCAATTGCCAGCATGCCATCGTTGGCCGCGACCACCGCGCCGACCCATTCGTCGAACTGCCATTGCGACTGCACGTCGCTGCCAGGGATGTTGCGCAGCAATAGCTTGCGTCGCAAGTCGACATGGTAGAGCGCCTGCTCGGACGCGCTCCACAATGGCGATTCCCCGAGCAGGTCCACCGGCTCGGTGACTCGCTCGAGCCCCGGATAGGTCGGTGTCCCCGGGGCGAGTCCGCTCATGCCGCAGGCACCGGCGCCAATGGCGAGATCAACTGCGCGGCGACCAGTTCCTGCCACATGGCCGCAGGGATCGGAGCCCGCAGGTGCGCAAGATTGGCGATGACCTCGTCGGCGCTGCGCATGCCGGCGACGACGCTCGCGACGGCCGGATGCGCCAACGGGAACTGCAATGCCGCGGCGGGCAGCGCCACCGCATGGCGCTCGCAGATCCTTGCAATGCGCTGGGTGCGGTCGATGACTTCCGGCTCGGCGGCGGTGTAGAAGAAGGTTGCGCCGGGCGTCGCGCCGGTGGCCAGGATGCCCGAGTTGAACGGTGCCGCCATCAGCACGCTGATACCACGGCGTTCGCAGTCCGGCATGAAGCGTTCGATCGCGGTGTGATCGAGCAGCGTGTAGCGGCCGGCCAGCATGAAGCAGTCGAAATCGCCGTCTGCCGCGAAGCGCAGCAGGATTTCCCAGTCGTTGACGCCAACACCGATTGCCCTGATGACTCCGGCATCACGCAATTCGACCAGCGCACGGTACCCGCCGTTCATCACTTCGCGATAGCGCTGCTCGACGAGATCGCCTTGCCAGCGCCGGTTGACGTCGTGGATCAGGGCAATGTCGATCGCGTTGCTGCCAAGGCGTTGCAGGCTGCAATCGATCGAGCGCAGCACGCCGCCGTAGCTGTAGTCGAACTCGACTTCGAACGCGTATTTTCCGCTGCTGACGCCTGCGGCTGCGCCACCGGCGACTGGCCGCATCAGGCGGCCGACCTTGGTCGAGATCACCAGCTCGCGGCGGTCGACACCCCGCAGGCATGCGCCGAGTCGATGCTCGGCTAGACCCAGTCCGTAGAACGGTGCCGTGTCGAAATAGCGCAGTCCAGCACCGAACTGTGCCGCAAACGTGGCCGCGGCCGACGCATCGGTCGTGGCCGCATCGATGGCACCGAACGGTACCGTGCCGATGCCGAATTGCGACACGCGCAAGCCGCGGCGCCCCAGCGGCCGCGTGGCTTCAGGAGCGTAGCTCATCGAGGACTGCGAGCGCGTGCGCTGGCGAGATTGTGCACGTGGACATGGTTGCCGATACCGATGGCGGCGGTCGCAATTCCGATACGCTCGCCATATTTGCGGATCGGCGCGCCAGGGGCGATCGCACGCAGCGCGAACTTGTGGCCGAGTCCGATGGCATCGAGCAGCCTTACTGCTTCGACGCTACCCGCGCGCCGCACGGTGGCCTCGTCGCCGGCGGCGAGGTCGTGCAGCGCGACCGCCACGTCGTCATCGACGTGGATTGCCAGCGCATCCCATCGGCTGTCTGCGGGTGGCGTGGTGGCGCTCATTTCGCGGCGAGGCGAACGGTGACGCCGGCCGCCGATTCGCGCAGCTTGAGGAGCGCGCCGACGTCGGCGTCGGCGAGGCCGCCGGCAATCGCCTCGTCGAGGCTCGCCAGCGCCGCGCGGCCGACCGGCGCCGAAACCGCCAGCCCGTCGACCATCTGCAACGCGAGCCGGCAATCCTTGTGCGCGAGCTTCATCATGAAGCCAGGTTCGAAGTCGCCGGCCAGCGAGCGCTTGGGCATGGCGATGGCCAGCTGGTTGCTCCACGCCATCGTCGTCCTGAACACGTTCATC
>JBDTJK010000307.1:0-8066 GCA_039935875.1 Casimicrobiaceae bacterium | reverse complement strand
GATCACGGTACCGGGGAATTTCTGCAGGAACTGCTCCAGCCATTCGACGCTTTCGGCGTCGAGGTGATTGGTAGGCTCGTCCAGCAGCAGCATGTCGGGCTTGGACAGCAGCAGGCGGCACAGCGCGACCCGGCGTTTCTCGCCTCCGGACAGCGTGCCGATCTTCATGTCCCACGGCGGCAGCCGCAGCGCGTCGGCGGCAATTTCCATCTGCACGCTCGAATCCGCGCCGGAGGCCGCGATGATCGCTTCGAGACGTGCCTGATCGGCCGCCAGCGCGTCGAAATCGGCATCCGGCTCCGCGTACGCGGCGTAGACCTGTTCCAGTTTCGCCTGCGCCTCGAGCACCTCGCCCATACCCTGCTCGACCGCCTCGCGCACGGTCATCGCGGCGTCGAGCTGCGGCTCCTGTTGCAGGAACCCGATGCGCAGTCCCGGCATCGGCGTCGCCTCGCCTTCGAACTCCTTGTCGTCGCCGGACATGATCTTCAACAGGCTCGACTTGCCGGAGCCATTGAGCCCCAGCACGCCGATCTTCGCGCCGGGGAAGAACGACAGCGAGATGTCCTTCAAAATCACGCGCTTGGGCGGAATCATCTTGCCCACGCGATTCATCGTGTAAACGTATTGAGCCATTGGAATGCGAGAGTCCGCGGAAATAACCATCGATTATCGCAGGCGCGGGCCGCCGCGCGCTCTGCGCGGTTACGGCCAGCCGGCGAACGCTGCGGAAGGCGCTACTTCGGGCGCGCGTTCGACGGCGCCGTATTGGGTGCCGCCGGAGCGCCGCCGAGCACCTTCGCATCGGCCTCGGACTTGAGCTCGCGCCAGCGCGCGGTGAACGCGTCATAGCGGGCGATCGTCTGCAGCTTTTCCTGCTGCCGCGCCTCGACCAGTACCTTTTGTCGCTGCACTTCGGCGTCGATCGATGCGATTTCGCGATCCAGTGCATCGGGCGACGGGTTCTTGCCGTACGACAGTTTCTTGGCGACGACGTCGGCGCGCCGGCTCTCGAGCTGCTGCACATAGGCATGCGACGACTGCAACTGGCTGTCCAGCGTGCCGATCGCGCGCGCCTTCGACAGCCCGATCTCGTCAATGCTGGTGAACGACTGCATCAGCGCGCGGTCATGGCGGTCGGCTTCCTCGCGACCCTTGGCGATGGCCTCGATGCGGCGATCCTCTGCTTCCTTGGCCGCGCGTTGCGCTGGCGTCGGTGGAGCGTCGATCTGCTTGATCGTGCGCGCCTGCTTGTCGAGGACGGTGGCTGACTTGTTCACCTGGTCGGCGGGCATCTTGTCGGTGTAATGCGTCACACCCTTGTCGTCGGTCCACTTGTAGGTGTCGGCCAGCGCCGTGCCGGCGAAAGCCATGGATACGCAAGCCGCCGCCGCCAAGCCACAGAGCCATGCAATACGGCGGGCCGGGATTTCGCGCAAGGAACGGTTTCCCATGATCACTGCACGCCGTATGCGGCGCGGTAGGCGGCGATCGCCGGCGCATGCACGGCGAGCGCGGGATCGGCGTCGATAAACGTGGTCAGATCGTCGAGCGTGGCGATGGAGATCACCGGAACGCCGAAGTCGCGTTGCAGCTCCTGGATGGCCGAAAGCTCGCCAAGACCGCGTTCCTTGCGGTCGAACGCGATCAGCACCGCGACCGGATGCGCACCCGCGTCGCGCACGCGTTCGATGGCCTCGCGCTTGGCGCCACCGTCGGTGATCACGTCGTCGATGATTACCACGCCGCCTGCCAGCGCCGCACCCACGATGTCACCGCCTTCACCATGATCCTTGACTTCCTTGCGGTTGTAGCTGAACGGCACATTGTGCCCATTTTCGGCCAGTGCAATGGCGGTAGCGGCCGCCAAGGTGATGCCCTTGTACGCGGGTCCGAAAAGCATATCGAAAACCAAGCCACTCGTGCGCAACGCATCCGCATAGAAGCGGCCGAGATCGCGCAGGCTGCGGCCGTCGCTGAACAAACCCGCGTTGAAGAAATAGGGAGTTTTGCGCCCGCCTTTGTTGACGAACGCACCAAAGCGCAGCACGTCCTGTGCCAATGCAAACGCCAGGAATCGTTGCCGGAAATCGGATGAGTAAGGTGCCATGAGAGCGGCGCGCAGTATACAGCGTCGCAACGCGGCTTCCTGCACCGCGATGCAATACGCACCGGTTGGCGCCAACCGTTAAAATCGCGCCTTTGCCCGCAACTTCCGCCCATGCGCATCATCACGCTGAACGTCAACGGCATCCGCTCGGCCGAGCGCAAGGGCTTCGCGCGCTGGCTCGCGCGCGTCGAACCATGGGACGTCGTATGCCTGCAGGAAATCAAGTGCCTCGAGTGCGACGTGCCGGCGTCGATGCGGGCGCCGCGGCGCAGCGTGGCGACGTTCCATCCGGCCGAGCGCAAAGGCTACAGCGGCGTCGCCATCTATTCGAAGCTGCCGCACCTTTGCAGCGTCGGCTTCGGGCAACCCGAGTTCGACGCCGAAGGACGATACGTCGAAGCCAACTTCGGCAACGTGACAGTGATCAGCCTGTACCTGCCGTCGGGGTCGAGCGGACCTCACCGGCAGGCTTCGAAGTTCCGCTTCCTGGCGGCGTTCCTGCCGCATCTCCAATCGCTGCGCGCGCGCGGACGCGAGATCGTGCTGTGTGGCGACTGGAACATCGCGCACCAGCCGATCGACCTCAAGAACTGGCGCAGCAACCAGAAGAATTCGGGGTTCCTGCCGGAGGAGCGCGCATGGCTGTCGCACGTGTTCGACGGGCTGGGTTTCGTCGATGTGTTCCGCAAGGTCGATGCGCGGCCCGACCAGTACACGTGGTGGTCCAATCGCGGCCAGGCATGGGCCAACAACGTCGGCTGGCGGATCGACTACCAGATCGCCACGCCTTCGATCGCCGCCACTGCGCACGCTGCATCGATCTACACCAACCGCCGCTTTTCCGACCACGCGCCGCTGGTCATCGACTACGACTTCGCGTTGAGCGCATGACCAATCTCCATCACCGCGAGCGCGCATGATCCGCCTGCGCGAAATAACGCTCGCACGCGGAGCGACCCGCCTGCTGGACCACGCGTCGGCAAGCATCCATGTCGGCCAGAAGGTCGGCGTGATCGGCAGCAATGGCTGCGGCAAGTCGACGCTGTTCGCGCTGCTGCGCGGCGAAATCTCGGTGGAGTCGGGCGACGTCGAGATGCCGGCGAAATGGCGCATCGCGCACGTTGCGCAGGAAACGCCCGCCGTCACACGCGCGGCGATCGACTATGTGCTCGACGGCGACGAAGAGCTGCGCGAAGTCGAAGCCGAGCTGGCCGCCGCCGAAGCCGCAACGCACGTCGACGGCCACCACGTCGCCGAGTTGCACCATCGTTTCGATGCAATCGGCGGCTACGCGTCCCGCGCACGTGCGGCCGAACTGCTTGCGGGCCTGGGCGTGCTCGACGCGCGCCACAACGATCCCGTCGCGCACTTCTCCGGCGGCTGGCGGATGCGCCTCAACCTCGCCAAGGCGCTGATGGCGCGCTCGGACCTTTTGCTGCTCGACGAGCCGACCAACCACCTCGACCTCGACGCGGTGCTGTGGCTCGAGGAGTGGCTGAAGCGCTATCCGGGCACGCTGCTGCTGATCACGCACGACCGCGATTTTCTCGACGGCGTCGCGCAGGTCATCGTGCATTTCGACGCGCAGAAGCTCAAGGTCTACAGCGGCAACTACACGGTGTTCGAGCGTGAGCGCGCGATGCAGCTCGCGATGCAGCGCGCAGCCTACGACAAGCAGCAGCGGCAGATCGTGCATCTGAAGTCGTTCGTCGACCGCTTTCGCGCCAAGGCCACCAAGGCCAAGCAGGCCCAAAGCCGCCTGCGCACGCTGGAGCGGATGGAACTCATCGCCGCGGCACACGTCGACAGTCCGTTCGAATTCGCGTTTGCACCGTCCAACGCCGTCGCGCGCGAGCTGACGCGGCTGGAGGAGGCGACGCTGGGCTACGCTGGGGCCACTCCGGTGTTCCAAGGGCTCGACCTCGCCATCGCCAACGGCGAACGCATCGGTCTGCTCGGACCCAACGGCGCCGGCAAGTCGACGCTGGTAAAGGCGCTGGCCGGCGACCTGCCGCTGCTGGCCGGCCGCCGCTCGGCGGCGCCGAACCTGCGCATCGGCTACTTCGCGCAGCACCAGCTCGAACAACTCGACAGCGAACTTTCGCCGCTCGCGCAGTTGCAGCGCGTCGATCCGCGCTCGCGCGAGCAGGACCTGCGCGATTTCCTCGGCGGCTTCGACTTTCGCGGCGACGCCGTCACCGGTTCGATCGCGCGCTTTTCCGGCGGCGAAAAGGCGCGCCTCGTGCTGGCGCTGATCGTGCGTGCGCGTCCGCAGCTGTTGATCCTCGACGAGCCCACCAACCACCTCGACATCGAGATGCGCGAAGCACTGTCGGAAGCGCTGCAGGAGTACAACGGTGCGCTGCTGGTGGTCGCGCACGACCGCCACCTGCTGGCCGCCACCACCGACGAGCTGTGGCTGGTCGACCAGGGTAGGGTCGCGCCGTTCGAAGGCGACCTCGACGACTACCGCGACTGGGTGCTGTCCGCCCGCTCGCGCACGGCACAGGCGGGTCCCGCGCGCGAAGCGGTGCCCGATCGCAAGCAGCAGAAGCGCGACGAAGCCGCGGCGCGCCAGCGCAGGTCGGATGCGCGCAAGCCGTTTCTCGCTGAGCAGAAACGCCTTGAGCGCGACATCGAAAGCCTGACGACGTCGAAGCGCGGCCTCGACGAGTGGCTGGCGACGTCGGCCGCTTACGACGATGCGGCGAAGGACGAGCTGGTCGTCGCACTCGAACGCCAGGGCGAGGCGGCGTGGAAACTCGCACGCGCCGAAACGCAATGGCTCGAGGTGCAGCAGAAACTCGACGCGCTGGACTGAGCGTCGCGCGAGGTCGCGAAGCGGTTGGTCACGCGGCCCACCCTGCACGCCGCAAGATCCCAGGACTACGACTGCGGCAGCACCACTTCGGCGATCAACTTCCAGTGGGCGCTTAAATCGCGCTGCCACACATGCACGTAGTAGCCGTCGACCGGAGCGGTGGCGCCTGACGACTCGCGCACGCTTCCGTAGGTGTAGGCCAGGTCGTCGCTGGCCGCCACGCCACCGTCGATCGGCGTCCATTCGACGTGTCGCGCACCAAGGACCGTCACGTTCGCGGCAAGCGCGTCGCCGGTTAGCATCGGCTCGTTGTCGCGCAGCACGCGCGTCGATGGCGTGATCAGGTCGGCGTAACTTCGCACATCGCCGGTCGTGCTGCCGAAGCTGCGCGGCGCGCGCTCGATCGCGAACAGTTCGTCGCGATGCGCCAGCCGCGCAGCATCGGCGAGCGTTGCACTCGCCTGCCAGCGAATCGGCGTGCGCATGTTCGGCACGCCTTCCTGCGGTGGCGGCGACTTCTGTGCAACGCCTGCGTCGACGACGACCTGCCATTTGCCGCTGGCGTGCGACCACACCGAAAGGAAGTGTCCGTAGCTTGCAGGTGCCTTCGGTTGGTCGCGCCTGCTGATGCGCAGCGGACCGGTGGTGAATCCAATGTCGCCCGCACGCGACACCGCCCCCGCCTGCGGCGCCCACTCGAGACGCACCGCGGTGGGATCCGCCGGTGCCGGCTGGTCTTTCACGAGGTCGGCATATTTCTGCGGTCCCGGTTGGAACACGATCGCGTCAGGGGCGAAGTGCGCAACGAACGACGCGCGGAGGCCGCGCGCGTATCCATCGGCCGCGAATTCGCGCTCGGCGTTGAACAGATTCTCGAGCGACACATCGGAATAGCCAGGGGCGAGGCTGGCGCAGGCGGCGAGCGCTGCACAGGTGGCAATCAGGATGATGCGTCGCGACATATGCGCCGGAGTTTAGCGCGGATCGTCGCGCCGTCGCGCAGACGCGGGGCGCAATGGTCACACCCGTATCAGGTGCGCATTCCCGGCCGGTAGAACAGGTAGGCACCGAATCCAAGTGTGTCGCGTCCCCAGCGCAGGTAGGCGTCGCGCCAGCGGCGGATGCGATCGAGCATGGCCACGGCATCGGCGTCGTCCGGCTGCTCGCGTACGTAGCGCTCGATCGAGCGCGCATATTTCCATTCGTATTCGTCCCACTCGTCGTCGGACGCCACCACCGCATGCATCGGCACCAGGCCAGCGTCGATGCCCGCCTGCACGTTGCCGCGGTGGTCGAGACATTCGAATTCGTTGCCACCCAGCACGGCCAGATATTCGGACGGCGCCTTGCGCTTCCAGTAGCCCTCGCCGATCAGCACGTAGCCGCCGGGTTGCGTCCACGCCTTCAACTTGCGGCAGACGCCGCCAATGCCGCCAT
Organism: Casimicrobiaceae bacterium; assembly: GCA_039935875.1. Lineage (GTDB taxonomy): Bacteria > Pseudomonadota > Gammaproteobacteria > Burkholderiales > Casimicrobiaceae > VBCG01. The sequence goes on along the minus strand of JBDTJK010000307.1, from coordinate 1,698 downwards.
CGATGCCGCCTGCACCCAGGTAGACCGTCAGGTGAAAGGTTTCGGGATCCGCGGCGAAATTGCGGATGTCGATGTTGTCGAGATGCAAGCGCCCGAGAGCTCCGGTCCATTGCGCGCGCTCGCGTGCCGCGTCGAGCATCAACGACGAATTGTCGATGGCGACCACTTGCGAACCGAAGCGCTCGATGATCCGCAGCGCCAACTCGGCCCGGCCGCAGCCCAGGTCGAGCACGCGCGACGCCTCGGCCAACGGCAGCAGGTCGAGCAGGCGCTCGATCTTGGTGGCCGACATCGGGTTGCAGTAATCGTGGTCGCGGTGCGCGATTGCGCTGAATTTCTGCGGATTCATGGCGATGGCGAGCCCCTGGATTTCTCGTTCCAGGGTGCTACACGCAAGAGTAGTGCCATGCCGGGCAACGCCAACAACGTGCACAGCAGGTAGAAGTCGACCCAACCGATCCGCTCGACGATCCAGCCGGTGCTCGCGTTGAACAGCGCGCGTGGCACCACCGCCAGGCTGGTAAACAGTGCGAACTGCGTCGCCGTATAGCGTGGATTGGTCGCTCGCGCGATGTACGCGGTGAATGCGGCGGTGCCAAGCCCCACGCCAAGCGCCTCGAACGCGATCACGCCGGCGAGCAGCAGGAGGTCCGGCTGGTGCACCCATGCCAGCAACGCGAAGCCGAGGATCGACGCGAGCTGTACCACGCCAAACACCCACAGGCCGCGATTGATGCCGAAGCGCACCATCCATAGGCCGGCCAGCAGCCCGCCGGCGACGCTCGCCCACAGGCCGGCGTTCTTCGCGACGATGCCGATGTCGGTCTTCGAAAACCCCATGTCGAGGTAGAACGGCGTGGCGAGTGCGGTCGCCATTGAATCGCCGAGCTTGTAGAGGAAGATGAACGCGAGGATCCACAGCGCGGTGCGCCAGCCCTCGCGCGTGATGAACTCGTGGAACGGCTCGACGACAGCGTCGCGCAACGTGCGCGGTGCCGCGCGGGACTGCGGGGGCTCGGACACGATCAGCGTCATCGCGATGCCGGGCAGCATGAACAGCGCGGTGGTCGCATATACCCAGGACCACGCGACGTGATCCGCGAGGATCAGCGCCAATGCCCCGGGCACGAGGCTCGATATCCGGTATGCGTTGACGTGGATCGACGTGCCCAGCGCGAGCTCGGCATCGGGCAGGATTTCGCGCCTGTAGGCATCGAGCACGATATCCTGGCTGGCCGAAAAGAACGCGACCGCGCTGGCAAGCCACGCGATCGTCCACAGGTCGAGTTGTGGCCGCAGGAAGCCGAACAGCGGGATGGCGGCGAGCAACAGCAATTGCGTGATCAGCATCCAGCCGCGGCGCCGGCCAAGGAGCGGCAGCGCGTAGCGATCCATCAGCGGCGACCACAGGAACTTCCAGGTGAACGGCAGCTGGATCAGCGTGAACAGCCCGATCGCCTTCAGGTCGACGCCTTCGCTGCGCAACCATGCGGGAATCAGGTTGATCAGCACGTACAGCGGCAGTCCCGAGCTGAAGCCCGTGAACACGCAGATCAGCATGCGCCGGTTGAGCAGCGCCTCGCGCCAGGTTTCGCGTTCTTGCATGTCGGGAGGTGTCATCGGCGCGGACAGTGAACCACACTCCTGCGCATGCGGGAACCGAGCGATACCGCACCGTCATTCCCGCGCAAGGGGGAC